>CAYTWO010000011.1:0-11981 GCA_964442125.1 uncultured Gemmatimonadota bacterium | reverse complement strand
GAATACAATGACCTCGAGGATTCAGCCCTCAAGCTGGGACTGGACCTCCAGGGTGGCATGCACCTCGTCCTGGAGCTCGATAGGGACCAGGTCGACATGGAGGAGAAAGACGTCAAGGACGCCATCGACAGGACACTGGAGATTATCAGGAACCGTGTTGACCAGTTCGGTGTAGCTGAACCGCTTATCCAACGAATTGGGGATGAACGAATCATCGTCGAGCTCCCCGGAATGGAAGACGAGGAGAGGGCGAAGGAACTCGTTAGATCATCTGCTTACCTGGAGTTCAAGGTTGTCCGAGGTGTCGACAAACTCGCTGAGATAGTAAAAGGTATCGATGAGCTGTTGTTGTCCTCTGAGGGAAAGAGTCCCGTTGTTGACGGTGGTGAAGCGGAAATCAGTGATGAGCCTGAAAGCGTGAGTAAAGATACGGTTGAGACGTCGATCGAGGAATTGCTGTTTCCCGAAGTCAAGGAAGAGAAAACAGAAATTACAAGCCAGGAGCTTCTGTCATCATTGCTGGTTACATTCCCTGTCAGTGGCCAGAATCCTGATATTGCGGTCTCTGTCGATAAGGTAAGTACCGTCGAGAGGATCCTGGAGCGCGACGATGTATCGGCCCTCATCCCGAACGATGTGCAGCTTCATTGGGGACCGAAGATCTTTATGAGGGATGGAAGGGAGTTCTGGCAACTCTTTCTGCTCGACCGCGAGGCGGAGATGAAGGGGGAGTTGCTTTCGACCGCCTCGGCGACGATTGGCAGCGGTAACAATCCGAGACTTGCCAATCAACCGATCGTCAACCTGGAGATGACGAGCGAGGGAGCGGATGTATTCGAAAGGGTGACGGGCAGGAACGTCGGTGAAAGGCTCGCCATTGTTCTCGATGGTGTCGTGAAGTCGCACCCCGTGATCCGCCAGCGCATTTCCGGCGGTCGAGCCCAGATCGAAGGTATCGGTTCCATAGAGGAAGCTAGAGACCTTGCCATCATTCTACGGGCAGGAGCTCTACCTGCACCGATCAGGATTATCGAGGAAAGGACCATCGGACCGTCCCTTGGAGCCGATTCCATTGAGAAGAGCAAGATGGCCGGTATGATCGGGATGCTGGTCGTACTTGTGTTTGTTCTATATTATTATCGTTTTGCCGGGATTCTCGCCTCTGTCTCCTTGATCCTGGACGTTTTCCTCGTCCTCGCTGCCCTCAGCGGCTTCAGGGCCACACTGACACTGCCCGGGATTGCGGGGCTTATCCTCACGATTGGAATGGCGATAGATGCGAATGTCTTGATCTATGAACGAATCAGGGAAGAATTGGAGACGGGTAAGAGTATCCGGGCGTCCGTCGATGTTGGATACGAAAGGGCCTTCCGAACCATTCTCGACGCTAATGTGACGACCTTTATTACTGCCATGGTCCTGCTCAGGTTCGGAACTGGACCGATCAAAGGGTTCGCGGTCACTCTCAGTATAGGTATAATCGTGAGCATGTTCACGGCGGTTTACGTGACCCGTACTCTGTTCAATCTTTATTTGGGAACCCATCGGGTGCGGGCTTTGAGTATATAGGGGATTTGAGTAAGAAAATGATACGCCTGCTACGGAATCCAGATTACAGTTTCATAGAACATCGCTACAAGGGTTTTATCATCTCGGCGGTAGTGGTGATTCTTGGACTGATCTCTCTCTTGATGCATAAGGGCCCACAATACAGTATAGATTTCACGGGTGGCACTTTGATAGAGTTGAAGTTCGATCATGCGATCGATCTTGAGGTAGTGAGGGGATTGGTTCAGGAAGCAGGTCTTGTAGACGTAGGGGTCCAGAAATTCGGTGAGGAGAGCGAGATTCTCCTGAGGACCAAGGAGATCGGTGTCGAGAGGGGTGAGATCACCGGTTTTATCTCACGGTTGCGGGAAATCTCAAAGGATTTGCCGTTCGAGGTAATGCGGACCGAGAGCGTGGGACCCAAGATCGGTGGTGAGCTCAAGGAAAAGGCTCTCCTGGCTATTATTTATTCGATGCTGGGCTTGATAGTCTATATCTCCTGGCGGTACGAGTTCAAGTTCGCGATCGCTTCGATTATCGCGCTTATCCATGACGTCATGATAACGCTTGGTGTTTTCTCACTGACAGAAAGAGAGATATCCCTCGCTGTTGTGGCCGCATTTCTGACTATTATAGGTTATTCACTGAACGATACTATCGTCGTCTTCGACCGGATCAGAGAAAACCTTCAGATCAAGCGAAAAACAGCCTATACTAAAACCCTCAACATGAGTATCAATGAGACGCTTTCCAGGACTTTCATTACTTCTCTCTCTACATTGATTGTAGTTCTTTCCCTTTACGTCTTCGGCGGTGAAGTGATAAGAGACTTCGCATTCGCCCTCATCATAGGCGTTTTAGTGGGGACCTATTCTTCGATCTTTATTGCGTCTCCTCTCTTAATAGAATGGAACAAGCTGTTCCATAAACAAGAAGCGTAATCGAATTGCCTGACCTCTGCCTCTGGGATACCCACGCTCACCTGACCGATAAACGTTTTTCGTCCACATGGCGGGATGTCCTCGATGATGCCTGGGAAGCCGGCGTACACGGTGTGATCAATATCTCTGTGGATGCTGAGACGAGCCGGGAAGCCCTCAGGCAAGCGAGACTGGTTCCCGACAGGATGCGTGTTACGGTAGGATGTCACCCTCACGAGTCGAGTCACATGACCCCTGATTTGATCGATGAGTTAAAGGTGATGGCGAAAGAGGACAGTGTCGTCGCAATTGGAGAGATCGGGCTCGATTACCATTACATGAGGTCCGATAAGGCTGATCAGATCAAGGCGTTTTGGCTGCAGATGGGCCTGGCTTCGGAGCTGGATCTTCCTGTAGTAATTCATTCCCGGGAAGCCGAAGGAGAAGTCGTGAATCTTATCGGTGAGGTACGGGAGGATTTGACGGGCGGAGTTCTTCACTGTTACACCGGTGGACTCGCTGAAGCGGGGAAGGCGATCGGTATGGGTTTCTATATCTCGTTCACGGGTATCGTTACGTTTGGTGATGGGTCCATGGACGACCTGGTCCGCTACGTCCCCCTCGAAACCCTTCTGCTGGAGACTGATTCCCCATACCTGGCACCGGTCCCTTACAGGGGAAAGACAAATACCCCGGCATGGCTTCCCGTTATAGTGGATAGGATCGCGGAGCTAAAGGGAATAAGTCTCGATGAGTTGATTTCAGTTACTTCAAAGAACGCCAGAGAACTTTTTGGACCGTTTTAAATATTGGGTGCTGCCGGTTCAATCAGGATCGCTCAACTTAGGTCATAATAGCCTATCCTGATTTTAGGGAACTCAGGTAATCTTCAATTTCATCCATGAGTGCGTCTACGAGCCCCTCCTCGGGGACACTGCGAATGAATTCCCCGCCTCTGATGAGCATTCCCACTCCTCCTCCCCCCGCGATCCCGATGTCTGCCTCTCTGGCCTCTCCTGGACCATTAACGACGCACCCAAGAATGGAAACCTTGAGGGGTTCCTTTATCTCCCTCAGCCTATCGCTGACCTCTTTCACGAGCGCCTCGAGATCGATCTGTATCCTGCCGCAGGTCGGACAGGCGATGATTTCGGGTCCTCTTGATCGTATGTGGAGAGACCTTAGTATATCGTATGCTACTTCGATCTCTTTGACGGGATCGCCTGTGAGCGAAACCCGGATCGTGTCACCAATTCCATCCAGCAGTAGAGACCCCAATCCGATAGACGATTTCACCGTCCCGAATCCCGGCAGACCAGCTTCGGTTATACCCAGGTGTAGGGGATAATCGATTGCGTCGGATAATTGCCGGTAAGCGGTTACAGCGGTGATTACATCAGATGATTTAATCGAAATGACAATATCTTCGAATCCCAACCGGGTCAAGAGTTCGACGTTCCTCAGGGCGCTCTCGACCATCGCCTCCGGGGTAGGGTGACCATGCTTCTCGAGGATCTCTTTTTCGAGCGATCCCGCGTTTACTCCTACACGGATCGGGACGTTATTTGCCAGTGCCGCCGCGACTATCTCTTTGACGTCTTCATCCCCACCTATGTTTCCAGGGTTGATCCGGATTTTATCGATCCCGTTTTCAATCGCTTGAATTGCAAGCTTGTGGCTGAAGTGAATATCGGCAATAACAGGGATCGGGCACTCTGCTTTGATCGCAATAAGGGATTGTGCCGCTTTTTTGTCCGGAACTGCAACCCTGACGAGCTCACATCCCGCACTTGTGAGTTCATCGATCTGTCGGAGAGTCGATGAAACATCACTTGTGTCGGTATTGGTCATGGACTGAACAATGATAGGGCTATCCCCACCGATTGGCACCGATCCGACCATGATCTTTCTGGTTTTCTTCCTTTCTATCATCATTTAACCCTTTAATTGAATGAGGAATATCATAATTTAGTTCTCCCGTATCGATAAAACAAGCCAACCCCACTACTAATCACTAATCACCACTCACTGCTGTAGAAAGGGTCAAGAAAGGCGATTCCAGGGACGCAAAGTGCATGTTTCGGTGTCAATCGATCAGAGAAAAGGGTGCGACTCCCCGTTACATCCCGGTTGCTATTTTCAGCGGTACCGATAAATTATCCGTAACTAGTGAGCGGGGGATCGTTAGCAGGGCTCGATCTGATGGCTCGAAATTGTGAATCGAAGAGAGGAGAGGTGAATATCCAGGATGAGCCAGAAGCTTAATTCACAAGAGAGACACGCTGTCATTATGTTGGGGACAGCGCACGCCTTGACCCATTCCATGATGTTGACGTTCCCTGCTATATTGATTCCGTTGATGAATGAGTTCGATCTCAATCTCTTTGGCGTGGGCCTTCTGGGCAACATAGCCTACTTTCTGTTTGGTGCGGTCGCGCTTCCGGCCGGTTTCCTGGCGGACAGGTGGGGTCCAAGGAAGATCCTGCTCTTCTTCTTTATGGGTTCGTCCCTTGCGTGCCTGATTATCTTTTTTTCGCGTGGAATCGTGATGCTGGCTTTTGGGCTTCTGCTTTCAGGGGCCTCTGCCAGTTTATATCATCCTGCCGGACTTTCCTATCTGACGCAGAAGGTTCGGTCGAGGGGAAAAGCCCTGGGATATCACGGAATGGCTGGTAACGTCGGTCTTGCGGCTGCACCATCGCTGGCAGCTTGGGGAGCAATAAGCGCAGGGTGGAGGTCCGTTTACCTGGTCCTTACGCTCCTTTTTGCTATGATGGTCATCTTGAACTGGAGGAGTAATTTCTGGAGCGAGAGTCGAGAGGAAGGAAAAGTCCCTGGAGAGGAAACACCGCTATCGGAAGGTCAGACGGACAGAATACCCCTCTTTGTCCTTTATATCATTATGATACTCGCCGGCTTTATTTACAGGGGAGCGTTGACCTATCTGCCCACTTACCTGAGCTCCCCGATAGCCGGTGGCAAAGGGTGGGACCTCACACTGGTCGGTGCGGGGGCAGTAACTACCGTGGCTCTTGTCTTTGGTATCTTCGCCCAGTGGCTGGGAGGTCATCTTTCCCAGCGGTTTCGGCTCGAGCCCCTGTGCATGATCCTGATCCTACTGGCTCTCCCCTTCCTCCTCCTCATGGCTTATTCCGGGGGGGTCACACTGTCCGTCGTGACAGCCCTTTTTATCTTCTTCTACTTCTGCTGGCAACCTGTATCGAATGGACTCGTCGCCCAATATACACACCAAAGCTTCAGGAGCCTGGGGTTCGGATTATCCTTTACCCTCTCTTTCGGCGCTGGTTCATTTGCTTCGAGCATCGCTGGTAAGATAGGCGATCTGTTCGGATTGGACAGGGTCTACTTTTTTCTCAGCGTTCTCCTTTTCGTTATCCTCCTTCTGTCGATCAACCTTGTCATGCTCGCGCGCGGGAAACGCCAGAAGGATCAACAAAGGGCTTACTCCTATTGATCGGGAACTCCTGTCATGCTTTTTATCGATGAGGCTGTAATCTCTGTCGAAGCTGGAGGTGGTGGCGACGGTTGTGTCTCTTTCAGGAGGGAGAAATATGTGCCGAAGGGTGGACCCGATGGTGGTGATGGGGGTGCGGGAGGAAGCATCTTCTTTGTCGCGGATCCTCATATGTCGACTTTGATGGACTTCAGGTACCGTAAAGTCTACCGGGCCGGGAGTGGGGAGCAAGGGAGGGGAAAGAAGCAGCACGGGAAAAGTGGCGAAGATCTCAGAATACCGGTACCTGTAGGAACCATCGTAAAAGATGAGGTGACAGGAGAAGTCCTGGCCGACCTGGTTGACCCCGATCAGGAGGTTCAGGTTGTGAAAGGGGGGAGAGGTGGGCGAGGGAACTGCTTCTTCGCGAGTTCGACAAATCAGACGCCTCAGCATGCAGAGAAGGGTGGTGCTGGAGAAGAACGGACAATCGCTCTCGAGCTCAAATTGATCGCCGATGTCGGGCTGGTCGGTCTGCCAAACGCGGGTAAATCAACACTCCTCTCGAGAATTTCCGCCGCGAAACCTAAAATTGCTGATTATCCGTTCACGACACTCAAGCCGATGCTGGGTGTAGTGAGTGCGGGTGAAGGGGGTTTTGTTGTGGCTGACATACCCGGGATCATCGAGGGGGCGCATGCGGGGAAGGGTATGGGGCTCGATTTTCTTCGGCACATAGAGCGGACGCTGTTGATTGCGGTCCTGATCGATGTGACCTCTACAGATCCAATGGAGGATTACCGGCAGATTCGCGAAGAATTGCGGGCTTACAGTGAGGAGCTCTGGAAGCGCTTACACTGTGTGCTCCTGACTAAGTGTGATCTTCTACCTCCGGAAGCCGTTCTCCCGAAAATTGAATCAAAAGACCAGCTTGAAATCTATTCTATTTCTTCGGTGACCGGGATGGGTATTGGCCGGGTTGTCAATGCCTTCGCGGGGAAGCTGAAGGAGTTAAAGGGCAAGGGTTGATTCCCTCACGGGAATTTCCTATTGACTGATTTGCGAGAAGGAATATATTTCAATATCAATACTTTTCCTCATCAACTCCCCACATAGTCGCAATTAAAAACCTAAAGTAAAATATTAAATAACATATTCAATATGCTGTTAAGCATAAAGATACAAGCTATATGATTAATCTATAGCTTTGAAAGAAAGTACTCTCGATGCCTGGAGAAAGAAAAAGTAGCAGAGAGATACGGGCGCTCCTATCCCTCTCCATGATAAGAAATCACGGGACGATTCTGATCCTGGACCTTTTGAAAGCTTACAAAGATCCCGTGCGAGCCATGGAAATCGTGAGAAAGGGAGTGAAAAATTCGGATGGAGAATTATTTGAGCCGGCCGGAGAGAAAGAGGTAGAAAGGGCTTTAAGTGTAATAATTAAAGAGAAGGTGGAGATACTCAGCATCCTGGATGAAGTTTATCCAGCCAAATTGCGCCATATCCATGTCCCCCCGCCTATATTATTCGTTCGCGGGGATGTAACGCATCTTGGATCGATCTCGATTGCGATTGTAGGGACGCGAAGTGCCACTTCATACGGAAAGGATGTCGCCAGGTGGCTGGGTGCTTCACTTGCAAGGGAAGGGATTTCTATCGTGAGCGGGATGGCTAGAGGGATAGACACAGAAGCGCATCTCGGGTGTCTCGACGAGGAAGGTATAACGGTAGCTGTTCTTGGCACGGGAATAGATATCCCGTATCCCAGGCAGAATCGTGCTCTCATGGAAAAGATAAGTGGGACGGGTTGTGTGGTCTCTGAATTTCCTCCACTGACGCCCGGACTTCCCCAGAATTTCCCTCAGAGAAACCGCATCGTAAGTGGATTATCGAGCGGTGTCGTCGTTGTTGAAGCTCCAAGAAAGAGTGGTGCCCTTATCACTGCCAGATTCGCCCTCGAACAGGGGAAAACAGTCTTCGCAGTCCCTGGTGAGATCTGGTCCAAAAACAGTAAGGGACCTCACCTCTTGCTCAGAGACGGTGCCACCCCGGTCCTGGAGGTGCGGGACGTACTCGATTACCTCGACTGGGAGAGGGGTGGATTACGTGATCTGAAGGATATCTCTCTTGAGAAGAGGCAGGATCTCTCTCAGACGTCATCTATTCTCATCGACTGTTTGAACCATAAACCCCTGCACATCGATGAGATTGCAACCCGTTGCGATCTCACCCCAGCCGTAATTCTTGGAGAGCTGCTAAAGCTCGAGATGATAGGACTCGTTACGCAAAGGCCAGGTAAGTATTTCAAACTGCAGAAGAGATAATAAAAGTGCAAGCGGGTAAATCCCGTATAGCGGGAATCATCGTTGACCCCGCTACTGAAATGTCGCCTTGAACTTGACAACAATTCGTTTCTAATATAGTATTTATGAATTAGTTAGACCATTGCAGAGAGGGTTACGTATGAAAGTAAAATTGTCCCAGAGGGAGAGGATAGTCCTCCAGGCAATTATCAGGAACCACATAAAAACAGCGAAGCCAACGGGATCCAGGCTGCTCACCAGGAAGTACAAACTCGGGATCAGCCCTGCCACCGTGCGGAATACGATGAGCGATCTTGAGGAGAAGGGGTTCCTGGAGCACCCTCACCCATCGGCGGGTAGAGTCCCTACAGACAAGGCGTACCGTCATTATGTGGATCATCTCCTCGAACTGAACCAGCCGACCGAGGAGGAAGAGAGTATTTTTATATCGAGTTTTCAACCCGATAAGAAGGTCATCGAAAGCGTACTCCTGCATTCAGCCAAAGCCCTCAGTGTCTTGACGTTCGAGTTAGGTGTCGGTCTGGCTCCGATAATGGAAGAAGGAGTGCTCGAGCACCTCGATCTTGTCCAGCTTTCTTTGAACAAGATCCTCCTCGTTCTGACCGTGAAATCGGGTGTGGTGAAAACGATTTTTGTCGAAGTGCCCAGTGAAATGACCATCGACAACCTTGATGATACAGCTTCTTTTTTGAATGAACGACTTTGTGGATTGACCCTTGGGGAAATAAGATCATCTCTCTCAGAACGCCTGAGAGATGCCGTACCTGATGATAGAGGGCTCTTGAACTTTTTTGTTCAATCGGCTGATGAACTCTTTGATATCTCCTCAGATGAGAGTCATCTGATTATTGATGGTGTCTCCAAACTCGCCCACCAGCCGGAATTTTCCACGGAGAAAGGTATGAAGTCGATTATCGAGTTGACAGAAAGAAAAAATTTCCTCTCGAGTTTGCTGGCTGAAAGGGTGGATAGTGATGGGATCGTGATCACTATCGGGAAAGAGAACAAGGCCATGAATCTTGAACTGTTCAGTATTGTGACTTCGGATTACAAGGTTGGTACATTGAAGGGAACGATCGGTGTAATAGGTCCAACGCGAATGCCGTATGAGAAGGTGATCGCCCTGGTGAATTACACGTCTAAGATGGTTTCTGACATCCTGAGAGAAAAGAATTGAGGCCACAGCTTTTACGGGCGTCGACAGAATAGCTCAACTTAGGTAGGAGAGAGACACGCGATGTGTCTCGAGTTTATGGGATAAGATCCCCCACAGGTGTTCAAGGGGGTCTATTTTTAATGGTTAGGTAGACTATGACAAAAAGGGATTATTACGAAATTCTGGGATTAGGGCAGGATGCTGATATTGGAGCCATCAAGAAGTCCTACCGGGACCTGGCCATGAAATATCATCCGGATAAGAATCCAGGAGATAAGGAGGCAGAGGAAAGGTTCAAAGAGGTTGCTGAAGCCTACGAGGTCCTGAAGGATCCGGAAAAACGGGCAAAATATGACCAGTTCGGACATGCTGGAATCTCTGGTGCTGCCGGTCGAGGTTTTAGCGGTGGATTCGCCGGATTTGATCTGTCTGATGCCCTTCGGTCATTCATGCAGGATTTTGGGGGTTTTGGGGCATTCGACGATTTTTTCGGTGATTCTGTCGGGAGGAGAAGGCGTTCGGCTGCCCGAAGGGGAGGTGACCTGCAGGTCAGAGTACCTATGACATTGCAGGAGATCAGCGAGGGTGTCGAGAAGACGATCAAGCTGAAGAGGAAGGATACATGCTCTGTCTGTCAGGGTTCTGGTTCGAGGGAAGGGAAAGGAATCGAGACTTGTCCGAGCTGTGGGGGGACGGGTGAAATCAGGAGAGCGCAGCGTTCGATATTTGGACAATTCGTCAATGTCACAGCTTGTTCCCGGTGTGGTGGAGAAGGAACGATCGTCAAGATGCCATGTACCCGGTGTTCCGGAGAGGGAAGGATGACGGCCGAGAGAAAGATTAAAGTCAAAATACCTCCAGGTGTTACTAGCGGCAATTACATCACTTTACAGGGCGAGGGGAACAAGGGACTCAAAAATGGGCCGCCCGGAGACCTGATCGTACTGATCGAAGAGAAGGCAGACAAAGACTTCAAACGGCACGGTGACGATATAGTATATGATCTGGCGATAACGTTTTCGCAGGCGGCTCTCGGTGATCAGGTCGATGTGCCTACCCTGACCGGAAAAGCCAGGGTAACCATACCTCCGGGGACACAAACGGGAAAGATTCTCAGGATGAACGGGAAGGGTATTCCACACTTACGAGGACAGGGGAGAGGTGATCAATTGATAAGGATTGTTGTGTGGACACCGGTCAAGCTGTCCGAGGAGGAGCGAAAGTTGTTCAACGAATTGAAGAAGGTAGAAAGCCAGAGACCTCCCACGGATGACAAAACTTTCTGGGATCGGATGTGGAATACTTTCTCCTGAAACCTCTAGTGGAATTACAAGTGTGAACGAACTCTTCTATCTACCACCTGAAAGCGCTGAGGGAGAGTTCGTGTCATTTTCCCATCCTGAAAGCGTACATATCAGTAAAAGTTGCCGAAAGGTAAAGGGTGACAAAATTCGGGTGACAGACGGCAGAGGTTTCCTGATGACTGTCCGCATCACCAGAGCGGGGAAGAGTGTAGAAGGAGAAGTCATTGAACGCCATCGTGTCGCATCCGAACGGTTTGGTGTCGATATCGGCGTCGGCATGAGCAAACGTGAACGGATGAGCTGGCTCGTTGAAAAGGGGACCGAATTGGGTATGACAAGCCTTACTCCTCTGATCACATCGTGGTCGGTGTCACAACGACATCGCGATGAATGGGAAGGGCATGCTGCCAGATGGAAACGGGTCGCAATTTCGGCATTGAAACAATCGCGCCGATGTTACTTACCGGAGATTCGTTTCCCCTGCACGATTGAACAGTTTCTGGTTAGAGCCAGAACCGATAGATACGACCTGACAATCCTGTTGGATCACGGAGAGGGGAGCGTTCCAGTATTGGATCTCCTCGAAGATGGGATGGAGAGGTTCCTGGTGGTGGCAGGTCCGGAAGGCGGTTTCAGTGAACCTGAGGTTGAACGGATAACCGGGGAAGGTTTACTTCAGGCACGACTTCTCGATCGTCGCCTTCGCTTCGAGACAGCTGGCGTTGCTGCTTTGGCAATAATCGCCGCTTCAATCGGAGGGCAGGATCCCCTGCGGACCAATTCATGAATTCTATGGCATTTGGTTGCCTTTGCATCCCATCCCACTCTGTTCCCCGTCGGTCGAATACCGTTGAGAACAGAACTCTCCTCGCGCCTCGTGTGTGACCCTGGTGATATTTTAATGATGAGTTTAACCACTTCGAAATCGAAAGGAGTGTCGACAAAGATGTCATGTGTATTCTGTAAAATTGTCAGCGGAGAGATTAACGCCGAAATCGTTCATAGCGACGATGACTGCATCGCGTTCAGGGACTTGAATCCGCAAGCCCTTGTTCACATCCTCGTTATTCCGAGGAAACATATCGATTCGATGAATACCATGAAAGACTCCGAATCGCCACTCTTGGGGAAGATGGGCTTAGTTGCCAGGAATCTTGCCAGGGAAGAAGGAGTTGATGATGAGGGATACCGCCTGGTGCTTAATTGCAATGCTGCCGCGGGTCAGACTGTTTTTCATGTACACATGCACCTATTGGGCGGAAGAGAATTTAG
>CAYTWO010000010.1:29550-37609 GCA_964442125.1 uncultured Gemmatimonadota bacterium | reverse complement strand
ATCGCTGCAACATTTCTAACCGAAACAAATCAAGGAGAGATGAGATGGCACGTAAATCTACAGCAATGTTAGCTTTAGTGCTTTTAATCTTCTTTACCGCCGGGGCCGTCATGGCCTCCAACGCCGTCATGCGTACCTACAAGACAGTCTACCCTGGTGACATGCCAACTGTTACATCGAGCCAGAAGGTCCTGAACTCGAGGACCCATCTGATGCAGTCACCGGGGACCATCATCGACTCTACGTACTATGACTGGCAGAGAAACGGCTCCATGGACGATCACCTGCAGGTGTTCGACAACGGCGGGACGATAAAGATCAACGGCACCATGATGGTCGCCTACATGGACGACACAAGCGACCGCGCGATGGCCTACTACCACTTTAACGGGACAACCTGGGCAGGTCACGGCATGACCGTCTTCCCCGTCAAGAACGGTTTCGGCTCCATGTCCCAGTTCTCCGATGGGCGTGTCGCCATCTGCACCCACGGTGACGTAGACGCCGGTGGCACCCGGTGTTACGCTGCTTACGACGCGTTCGTCGGGCTCTGGTCCTTTTCCTTCTATGGATCAGATGCAAGCAACATCTTGATCTGGCCCAGGATCTCCGTCAACTCAGACGGTTCTGTCACAATGACCGGGGTCAGCCAGGCCAACAGCGACGTCTCCGTGACTAAAGCCGCGGATTCGGTCTCACCGTTCGCAGCCTGGACAAATCTGCGGACATTGATGCCGAACTGGATGGACGGTGACATGCATTGGCCCTCGGTCCATTCCGGGACCAATGGGGCGGTCGGCATCGCCATGCCCGACGTCGCCGGTCCGATGCGTCTCGTAGAGTCCACAGACAACGGTGATACTTGGACGGTGAATGAAATTGCCCCGGCTGATACCGCCGGTGCACCGACCGTACCCGACTCGACGGCAGCCAGGGCTCCATGGATCGTTGCCGACATCATGTATGTGGGCGACGAGGCGCATGTCATCTGGACAGGACCTCAGATCGCGAGTTCAGGTACCGGCAGTTACGGCGTCTTTGACTTCAAGACCGAGATCCTCCACTGGAGCGCCTCCACGGGGATCAGCACCGTTGCCACCGCGGTATATCAGTCCGCTGACGACACTCGTGCCGATTACGTCATACCCGCAGACAACCACAATAGTATCGACTTCGGGTCTCTGGGTCTGGCGACAGATGGGACCACACTCGTGTGTGCCTATGTAGCCTTCGATCCTGCCGATGCAGATTCGACCTCGATACCAGCGGGTTATGCGTTTGGTGACATCTGGGTTACCTACTCGACGGATGACGGTGCGACGTGGGCAGCTCCTGAGAACGTGACCAACTCCACCGGCTGGGACGATCTGTATCCGTCCCTCGCCAGGACAAGCCTCGACAATGCGGCCGAGCCGGGGATGGACGCCTACATGATCTATCAGTCGGATGACCTCGCCGGAACGTTTGTCCAGGGCACGGAAGGTGCCGTGAATATGGATTACGTCAAGTTCACAGGGATCGATATCACGGGTCTGGGTATTGGAGATGGGAAGGATGGACCAGGCGCCGGTCTTCCTAAGGCAGCCGCGCTTTCACAGAACTATCCGAACCCCTTCAACCCATCCACGACGATCAGGTACCAGGTGGCTGAGCAGTCTCATGTGTCACTCAAGATCTACGACGTGAGAGGCCGTCTCGTCCAGACCCTCGTCAATGAGGTGAAGGATGCCGGTGACTACTCGATCCAGTGGAACGGCCTGGAGAGCTCAGGCCAGCAGGTCTCCAGCGGGATCTATCTCTACACCATGGAAACCGGCGAAAACTTCAAGTCTACGAGGAAGATGGTCGTCCTGAAGTAAAGTGTTCACCCTGATGGGTGACACTTCTAATCACCTTTCAGGTCAAGTAATGGAAACAAAGAGGAGCCGCAGGTTCAATCTCAAGCCTGCGGCTCCTTTCTTCTACCCAGGTACATTACTATCCGGCATCACCATGGAACTCGATTCCGTTCCAGGCTATCATATACATACGATCGAGCGGGCAGAGGGGAATCAGAGCTTCAGGGAGACCGTCACCGTTCCTGTCTGTATATGTAATCGACCCGCACAGTACCTGGTCTCCCGGAAGGACAAGGTTCCACCTCGGAATATAACGCCCCCCGCGCAGCGAGAAAAGATGTACCGCCCCATGCGAACTGACGATCGCCACCTCAGGAAATCCATCGGAATCCATGTCCTGTCCCTGCAGGTACGACTCGATATCCACGACATCGATGACATCCCCGCCTTCCAGCCCTGTGATCCAGTAATCCAAACCGAGTGCAGATGTTAAATATTCCCCTACTGCAAGCGCGTCTTCCCTGCTCGTAAACTCACCAACCCTGACCCTGTACCAGGCCCCTTTACCCGCAACCATCGCCTCTACGATAGAAGCAGGAAATCCCTTCAGAAGCAGCTCATCGAACACCCTCTCGGATGAGCTCAGTTCATCCGATGAAAAGACCTGGAGGGTAAACAATTCCGATTCCTCTCCAACCTCCGGAACGCTAATAACCTCTTCACCTCTGGTCACAACAGCTTTGTCCGTTGAGCTGTCGGCTACGAGTACTTCTTCGATCTCTAACTCATCTCCCGACTCTCTGAAGAGACCGATAGTCATCGGGGTGTCTTCCATGAACACACGGAGCAATTGAAACGTCTCTCCATCATAGAGACGGATCCGTGATCCGCCTTTGTCCTGAAGCAGAATAAGCCGCGAGTCGGGTGTGGTGACGAGCCTGGTATCCCCGTCGTGATTCTCGATCTCCCCGACCACCAGATCTGTTACCGTCGAAACGATCGTCAAATGTCCCGTCTCCACCTGGAGGAGATAGACATAATTACCAGCCTCGTCGGAAAAGAACCTTCCTTCTCCCGCTTCCTCAAGGGGTATTTCGGATACAATATCCCCCCTTTCCAGATCGATCGTCTTCACGAGGCCGGATTGAGGAAAGTAGATATACAGTTTATTACTCCCGTGTGTGTGGATAACGCTTCCCGGCGCCTGCTCGAGATAAATATCGAAAACTCTCGAAAGATCCTCGATCCGAAAAGCTTCCAGTCGTGCACCACCTGCCCCGTAACTGACCAGGTAAATTCTCCCCTTTTCAGCGACACTCGCCGAGCATAGAATCGTGTCGAGGTTGATGGTCATCGATTCATCTCCACCGGGTGAGAACACAGACACGACACCTCTGGTTCCTTTCCTCATCACGAGAACGATCTTATCTTCCGACGAGAAGTAATAGACGTCTTCGGGGTGATGAGCCAGTGTCCTGTCGAGATTGATCACACCCTCTCTGAGGTCGACACCGATAAGCCTCCCGGCCAAACGATCCAGGATCAGCATTCCCTCAGAGGTCGGAACGATTTGAATATCTTGTGAGACGGCTGGTAATTTGACGGATCTCTTCTCCGAACCGCCATCGACCTGTACCAGGTAGACTTTATCTTCCCCCAATGCCGCGAGCATGGATGAGGAGGCAGCGTTGCCGAGGTATCTGACCTCACTGGGAATTTCCATGTCTGTATCGATCACCTCCAGCGAATCGAGGAGCATGAACTTTACCTTCCCACCAATCTTCGGGCATAATACGACCCTTACATCGGTTTTTTCTTTTCCATCACCTCCTGGATCTCCATCCCGTTCACCCCAGTCCACACCATTTTCATTCCCACAACCCGTCAGTAAAAACAGGACAAAAAGAAAACCGCGAATTACCTTAACGGTCCCGATCGACATAAATGTCTCTCCTCAAATTAGGTATCACTTGTATCATTTTTTATATAACAGGGACACCAAAGATCATCACTATTCCGGGGTCGAGTTGAACCTATTCGCCTTCCAGTTCAAACGCAAGGGAAAAAGGGGCCTTTTTCAATACTCGGCGCCGATCGTGAAATAACTCCTTGAAGGACCAAGACTCTGGGTGAAATCTGTCCTCTGCGCGAGATCATACCTGAGTATAAAATATCCGAGATTGATCCTCGCGCCAAACCCGTAGCTTGCCTTGAGGTCGTCATCGAGTTTCAGGAAGGTAGCATCGCTGGAGAAGGGGTGAAAATCGCTGAACTCATCCCACGCCCCACCCATGTCCAGGAAAAAGGTACCGCGAATCCCCCTGAAGGTGAGTGGAAGCGGCCATCCAAAGGCCAGAAAGTCGATCAATGGAAAACGGAATTCCAGGTTCATCAGTGCGATCCTTGAGCCATCAAGCTCGCCGAACTCGAACCCGCGTAAGGTATTAGACCCCCCTATCCTGAATCTCTGAGGGTTCTCACCGAAACTGAGCGCGCTTATAAGTCTCAGGGCCAGGACATAGCGCTGCCTGTAATTGAGGTATTTGCGGTAATCGCCCAATATTGTCCGGTAGGACAGGTCGTTTCCGAGAGCGTGTTCATAACTGATCCTTCCCCTCCGGCCGTTAATCGGGCCGGTATAGCCCCACAAGACATTATCGGTGACGAGGGAGACATACGGGACGTAGTAATTAAAATGCTCCTGTTCGGATTGCGAGAAGAGGCTGGAGAAGAAAAAGTCCTGCTCAAATATGGCCTGTGAGATGAATATTGCCTGGAGTCCGTACTCCATCCGGTTGAACTTGCTGAAGGGTCTGCTGAAGAGGAGCTGAAACCCCCTGTATGTCTGTGAGACGATCTCGTCAGGGACCCCTGATTCGGGCTGGAATATGTAAAAATTGTTCCTGAACTGGAAGAATCCGTAGCCCATATTGGTCCTCTTCTTGAGATACCAGTAGTTCACGAAGATATCCGAATCCTGGATGGATCTGAAGAGGTTGGCGGCGATCTGAATGTTGTGGTTCCCCAGAATGTCACTGAAAGCCATCTGGGTCTGTCCCGCGAAACCGATATTGCTGGCAAAGGCAGCACCGCCGACCAGGTAATCCGGTGTGAAACTGAGGCCATATTCCTTCATCTCAAAGGAACTGGTATCCGGCAGGAAAGAAATGAGTTTCTCCTCATAAGGTGAATAAGTCCCCATCTCCCACTCCTCGAGGAGATCTATGTCGTCCGCAAAGATATCTCTCCTGTCCTCATGAGCGAGAGTCGAAAAGGGCAACTCATCTTCGATATCGTCCTTTCCCACCACTTCCCTCTTCTTCCTTGCGAGAACGACCTCATCGACATTTTCATCTACTTCCGGGAGTGGGGTGACGTATGGCCTCTTCAGGCTCATCGGGTCCTTGATCAGAAAAATGTCCCAACCACCGTCGTTAAATGCCGAAAACGCCATCCTGTTACCTGTTTTCGACCACGTCACGGAGGGGCTGGACGGGATGAGTCCCGAAACCGAAGTCAACAGGTCCGTTATCTGGTATACTCTGCGCGTCTCCAGATCCAGTGCAAATATGTTCGTCACTCCAGTCCTGTCGGATTGAAAGGCGATCGTTTCTCCACCGGGAGACCAGACTGGATTGATGTTTTGACCTTCGCCACCGGTCAACAACTCAATCTCTCCAGTTCTCAGATGATATATGGCTATATTAAAAGGACCGAAGAGGAGGGTTCCGAAGTTCGTAACGACCCCTCGATCTGTAGTGAAGGCTATTCTCCCTCCGTCAGGAGACCACTGGGGGTCGCGATCGGTAAACTTGTCATTGGTCAGGGCATGCAGATTTTCACCTGTAATGGAGGTGGTAAACAGATCCGATTGACCCCCCCTCAGACCCACGAAAACCAGAGATTCACCATCGGGTGAAAATGAAGGGAATTGAATACCGTCCAGGCCAAACTTTAATTTCCTAACGACCTTGCCGCTTTCGACCTCCTTTATGTAAATAGCGTCCTCCTTGCCAACCTTCGCGACAAAGGCGGCGTATTTTTCATCCGGTGACCAGGCTATCGTCGCGCTGAAAAATCTGAGTGATTCAAAACTGCCTGTCCGTTCTCCCTCCACGATCTTCTTGATTATCTTTCCATCAGAAGTCGACGCGAGATAGATGTCCGAATAGAGGCTTCGATTAGAAAGAAATGCTATCCGATCTCCGGATGGAGAAAGAGATGGTGCAATATTGAAGATTGCAAGCTCTTTCTGATGGTTTGTCAGGGGTTTGGCTATATCCTTTGGTTTTTTGTAATCCGCAATCTGGGGAAGGTAGGTCTTTCTTATATCTTCCATCCACTCCTCAGACAATGCCTCCAGATCAACCCCTATTGAGCTCTTAAATGCCTTTTCGATATTTTTATACCGGGGAGCCTTCTGCAGTATCTCTCCGACTTTCTCATCACCGTATCTACCGGCAATATAACTCCACAGAGACTGCCCGAACCGATAAGCCCGGATATCACCCGCATAATTGAGCTCACTGATGGGAAGGAGATATCCACTGAGTGCCGCGTCCCTCATCCACATGCGTGTCTGATTGTCCATTCCGGCAGAGAGATATTCCGCCATACCCTCGGAGAACCAGAGGGGCGGCTGAAAGACAAACGGATTACCGATCAGGTTCTGGACACCCCTTCCATAGAGGACATCGAACTGAAAGGCATGAACGATCTCGTGGGTCAGGACATGCTCGAACTCGGCGTAAGACCCCGTGAAGGGAATCACAACGCGCGATTTAAAGAGCTCAGTGAACCCTCCCACTCCTTCATCAACCAGGCTAAGCGTAACGTTGGTCTGCTGAAATTCCGTATGTGAGGCGTAGAGGATCAACGGAACCGGGTCCCTTATATCGTGGCTCAAGACGTTGCTGATGTGAGCATAAGCTCTTTCGGCCATGCGCGCAGCGTCCATAGCAACCTTGGTCTCGGAAGGATAGTAAAAGACCTCGAAGTTCTTAGTCTTTATGATTTTCCAATCAAAGTTTTTGTACTGGACTTTGTTCTTTCCAAAAAACTGTGAATGGAGTGGCGAAGGAAACAAGATAAGAAGCGAGGTCAATATGGTAACCGATGCTCGCATAATTTCTCCCCGAAGAATCGAAAACGGAAGGGCAAAATGTTATACACCTCGACCATTCTTTGGTTTCACCAACTTATTCACCATCTGAACCTCAAATAATCCCATGTCGAGTCATCCGTTGGAACGTGTTCAAGGTTCATCTTCCAGCTCTATCAATACCGCATCACCCCACAGCCTTTCAAGTTGATAGTAGTCACGAGTACCTTTCTCGAACACGTGAACTACAAAATCTATATAATCGAGTAGAATCCACTTTCCGTAACGATAACCTTCGATATGCCAGGGTTTGAAATCTTGAATCTCCTTGACTTTTTCGATGATGTAATCGGCAATCGCTCTTACCTGGATATCGGTGTCCCCGGAGCCCATGATAAAGTAATCTGTCGCGTCAGATACTTTACGAAGATCAAGAATGATTACATCTTCAGCCTTCTTGTCGAAGGCAAATAGGGCGATCTCTTTGACAATTTTATCGAGATTCGGGAGGTTTCTCCTCAAACGGCTCTTTCCTCTACTTGACTTCATAGAGATTCGCTAAGTACTCTCTTATTGACGGTATTATATCTCATTCCGGATCTACCCCAAAGGTTACTCACGGACTATCCAGACCTTGACCTGACCAGTCACTTCCGGGTGTAATCCGACGTCTATCGTAAAAACGCCGAGTGCCTTAATCGGTTCATCCAGCATTATCATCTTCTTGTCGACATCGAACCCCACCTCGGCTAATTTACTCGCGATATCACCCTCCGACACCGAGCCATAGAGCTGATCATCGTCGGTCGCCTTAACCATAAATGTAAGGGAGATTTCGGACAACCTCTCCGCATTCTCCTTTGCTATTTCTTCGGTCCGTATTTCCTGCCTGGCCAGTTGCTTTTTCTCGATCTCCACTCGCTTGAGATTGCTTTCGTTGGCGAGATAGGCCTTCCCCTGAGGTACAAGGTAATTTCTTGCGTAACCGTTCGAAACCTCTATGACATCACCGATCGCGCCAAGTTTGTCGATGTCTTCCCTCAATATAACCTTCATAATTATCTCCTTTCTATACAGAGCGTCATAACTTTGCATCCCCGCGTTGCTTCTCAGCTCGTCG
>CAYTWO010000010.1:0-29450 GCA_964442125.1 uncultured Gemmatimonadota bacterium | reverse complement strand
CTTTCTATACAGAGCGTCATAACTTTGCATCCCCGCGTTGCTTCTCAGCTCGTCGCGCCTTGGCCTGCTTTGTTCTGACTCTCTGTATGCGCATCTACTTATGATGCTTTTAATAGAACCTAAGTTGAGCGATTCTCTCACTCCCCACTACTCACTAATCACTGATCTTTACTCACCAATCACTACTCACTCCCCAGAGCGCGGAAATCGAACCACGTGTCGAGCAGCCCCGGGAGGAAGAGAGACAGGAAAAATACCGGGGGCAGCACGAGAAACAGAAACAGATATATTGCCCATATTGATAGATTTGAGAGTCCCTTGTTCCGTAGCCAGAATAGGCCGACGGCCAGACCGCGTACAAGGTAAAACAAAACAATGACCGCCAGGACATTGAAGAGAACGATACCGACCGATTCCGGGAGCGGGATCACGGCCGAAAGGAGGCCGGCTATCAAGCCCCATACAAAGATGTCACTAAACGCGAAATATTTCAACTCACCCACCACCGGTAATGGATGACCGTTTTGACCGAAAAAGCTGAAGATAAGGAGACCCAGGATACCTGCGAGGAGGATATTGATAAAGACAACGGCCGGCAAAAGATTCAACATCAAATCGACCATACCCGTCATCACTTCCTTCACCTCTACCATCTCATCTAACTCTAAAAGACCGACCTCCTGCAGACGCAGCTGGCTCTTTTCCATGGTCTCCATCATCACCACCCTCAGTTCATCCGTCCAACCCATCAACCCCTCAATATCATTGAGGGCGAAAAGGATAACGACGGATAATACGGTGATCAGCCCTGATATCACACCGGGATAGAAGGATCCCTCAAAAAACCTTGATCGTAACAGAATCCCGAAAGAAAAGCTCGAAAGTATAACGGCCACGGGAGCCGGAGAGATCTCATCGGTCCAGACAATCATGAACAGAAACAAAGACAAACCAATCAGTCCCAAACCTCTGAGAGCCCGGCTGGTAGCGAAAAAGAAGATTAGTGAAGAGACATGCATGACGACCAATGAAAATGGATCAAGGACAGAAAAGAAGAACAGCACGGCAGCAAGACCCAAAACCCTGGGCAGCGGTGTTAAAACAGGATCTTCACTGGTATGTCCCGAATTAAGGGAAGAGTATGCTCCTCTTCCACGCTGTGATGGCTCCTTTGAATCCAGATTTCCTGCAGATCGAGTGAACGGTTCAGGGTCCGAGTCGTTCTTTCCATCCTGGTCTGTCATTACACCATACCGGTTGGATCTAAAAAACTCAACATTCTTTCTTGCACTTGTTCTTACCGCGTTCGAGTTCACCCAATCGGTATAATCCGCTGATTCAAAGTTACTCGTGTCTGGTGTCATGTCATGTAAGAAGTGGCGCAAGATTACGAAGTAATTTTGTCTGCCTGCAAGGCTCGACTGAGGGAGCATAGCAGAGCTATGTGACTGAAGGAGCAACGTCGCAGGCAGATAAAAGGACAAGTAAGATGCGTCAGTTGTTGCATGACAGGACACTAGTGTCCTGTCTAACGATTGTATTCTCTGATGTAAGGCAAAATAGCGATATATCTTGCCCTTTTAATCGCCGTACTGAGTTTTCTCTGGTGTTTGGCACACGCTCCGCTCAGCCTACGGGGCATGATCTTTCCACGATCTGTAATGTAATTGAAAAGAGATTTTTCGTCCTTGTAGTCTACATCCTCGATTTTATTCTTGCAAAAATAGCAGTAACGTTGTCTCCTGAACCTGTTCATTCTTCCTCCATTTCTACATCATCGTCTACTTCGACTTCCTCTGTAGTTTCGGTATCGATTTTTCGGTCAAGACCGGTCTTTTGAGGGGCTGGTTGTTCGTCAATTAGAGGTCTCTTCTCGACTACTATCAGATAACGGAGGATATCCAGATCGTGCTTGATGTTGTCCTTGAATTCAATCAAACCCGCAGTAGGAATCTGGAAGTTCATGACCACGTAGTATCCCGCGTCATTTTTTTTGATATCATAAGAGAGCTTTCTCTTACCCCAGGGCGTTACCTCCTGGATCTCACCACCCGCACTCTTGATCTTTTCCTGCAAAAAGTTCGACTTTTCTTCAAATGCAGCCGTGTCAAGACCCGGATTAAGGATCATGACCATCTCATAGTTCTTCATGAGTCGTTCTTCCTCCCTTTGGACAAGGCTTCGGCCTTCTCGACCGAAGCAGGGCTAATTAACCAGACAAAATAATGTCATTGAAAAAGTAATCTTTTTATCGATAAAGTAAACCACTAATCAGGTTATCCCGAAACCTGTGACATAAATTCTATCCCTGGCATCAAACCTTGAAATGGATCAATACGACATCCCCATCTTTCACGGGATAACCCTTCCCCTCAACACTTACCTTCCCGGAGTCTCTGGCCTTCACCATGCTACCCAGAGAAAATAGATCATCACAGGATACCACCTCTGCCTTGATGAACCCCTTCTCCATGTCAGAATGGATCTTACCCGCAGCCGTTCCTATCAATGTGCCGTCCTTCACCATCCACCCCCGAGTTTCATCTCCCTTGATGGTATAAAATGTTATCAATTCAAGGAGTTTAGCCCCCTCGCCGATCAATCGGACAAGAGGTTGCGATTTCATATTCATCTCTTCCCTGAACGCCGCCTCCTCTGACCGCGGCATCTCTGAAAGCTCTCCCTCCAGTTTAATGGTCATAGGGATGACGGGTCCGTCCTTTTCAACCTCATCCCGGATCCCTCGCACCCAGGTTGCGGATTCAGGATCAGAAGCCCACTCTTCGGGGACATTCACGATGTAGATGGCTGGTTTCGTCGATAGCAGCCGGATGTTTTCCGATTGAAAGTCCTTTTCCCCGAGCCAATCTTTCAGTGCGGTGAGCTCTAAAGCCGAGAGATATTCCTCGATCTTTTCCAGCCCTTCCTTTTCCTGGATTCCGGTCTTGTCACCCCTCTTGATGGCACTGTCAAGCCTCTGGAGATGCTTTTTTAGCGTCTCGAGGTCCGCAATGGCCATCTCGGTGCGTATGATATCAAGATCGCGAACCGGATTGACCTCGCCTGCGACATGAGACACACCTGCCTCAAAGCACCTCAAAACGTGTATTATCCCGTCAACTTCCCTTACCCTGGCCAGGAACTGGTTCCCAAGTCCTTCGCCCCTGCTGGCACCTTCGACCAGGCCAGCTATGTCGACAAATTTCACCCTGGCCGGAGTCAGTTTCGGGGGCTCGAGCAATTCCCCCAGCCGCTCGAGCCTCGAATCAGGAACAGCTACGATCCCTATGTTTGGATCGACAGTAGTGAACGGGTAGACATCTACATCAGCACCCGCCCCCGTCAGGGCATTGAAAAGCGTCGATTTACCGACGTTTGGAAGCCCTATGATCCCGAGTTCCAAACTCATCGGTCCACTTCACCTCCACGTCTCGTCCGTTCCGGTCCCCCTCAGACAAACAACGGCGCAAGAACGAGAGAGACGACTGTCATTAACTTTATAAGTATATTGATCGACGGTCCCACCGTATCCTTGAGTGGATCACCGACCGTATCACCGATGACGGCGGCCTTGTGAGTATCTGAACCCTTCCCCCCATAATTTCCTTCCTCTATATATTTCTTCGCGTTGTCCAATGCGCCACCACTGTTGGCCGTCTGTATTCCTAACATCAGGCCTGTTACCAGGCTCCCTACAAGCAAACCCGCCAGAGCCTCAGGACCGAGGAGCAATCCTATGACGATTGGAACGACGATTGCCATGATCCCGGGAAACATCATCCCGTTAATGGCGGCCTTTGTACTTATGTCAACACACCTTGCGGAATCAGGCATGACCTTTCCATCCATCAACCCGGGGATTTCTCTGAACTGCCTCCTGACCTCTTCAATCACGCCGTCAGCGCACCTGCTAACGGCCCTGAAAAGCTGCGAGGAGAAGAGGAAAGGAAGCATTCCACCTAAGAGAAGTCCCGCCAGTACCATGGGACGTTTCAGGTCGGCGGCCGTTACCTTTGCTGCCGCCATATAAGCCACCAGGAGCCCCATCGCCGCAAAGGCAGCCGAACCGATGGCAAATCCCTTTCCTATTGCTGCAGTAGTGTTCCCGACAGCATCCAGGTTATCGGTTATCTTTCTGACCGAGGGGTCGAGTCCCGCCATCTCAGCTATACCACCGGCATTGTCGGCGATCGGCCCGTATGAATCGACGGAGACGATCATCCCGGTGGTGGCCAGCATACCCAGTGCAGCCATTGCGACTCCGTAAATCCCCGCGAAGTGATATGAAACGATGACCGCGATTGCAAGTACGATTACCGGAACGGCTGTGCTTTCCATGCCGATGGCCATCCCCTCTGTTACCGTGAGAGCGGGACCAGCCTCGGACCTTTTAGCGAGCTTCCGGACCGGAAAGAATTTCGACGAGGTGAAGAATTCACTGACAAATCCGACGATCGTTCCGGAAAGGACCCCGACCACTATGGCGTAAAAAGGTCCCATCGCGCTGTATCCGATCCCTGGATTCCCGAAACTGAAAGGAACCCCGAACCGCCCGACGATGAAATAGGTCGTGACGATTGTCAGGATCGCGCTGACGTATGTACCACCCATCAACGCGCTCTGGGGATTCTTCCGGCTGAAGACCTTGACATATAAAACCCCGAGAATGGAAGCTATGATCCCCACACCTGCGATCAAGAGGGGAAGCATCTGCAAACTCCTGACAACCTCACTCTGGGTGAACGAAAGGCCGACACCAACGGTACTCGCTATCGCCAGGCTTGCAATGATCGATTCGACGTAACTCTCCAGGAGGTCTGCCCCGAGCCCCGCAACGTCTCCAACGTTGTCTCCTACGTTGTCGGCGATGACGGCTGGATTCCGGGGGTCATCTTCAGGAATCCCGGCCTCGACTTTTCCAACGAGGTCCGCACCCATATCGGCACCCTTTGTGAAGATCCCCCCACCCGATCGGGCAAAGAGGGCCATGAGGCTTGCCCCCATCGCGTATCCATTCACTATCTTCGGTTCCCCATGAAAAATCGTATAGACAATTGTAAGACCGAGTAGAGCGAGACCCACAACGCTGAATCCCATAACTCCACCGCCGGAGACAGCTACACCCAGAGCGGCCTTGACTCCACCTTCCGATGCGGCATGTGTAGTCCGGCTGTTTGCCCGAGTCGCGATGCTCATCCCTATGTAACCGGCGGTTCCGGACGCGATGGCCCCCATGACAAACGCGAACGATGTCGCCCAGGAGAGGCCCGACTCCTTAAAAAACATTTCTGAAAGCCCGATAAAAAGGGCAATTATCACGACAAACACCAGGACATAGGAATATTCCCTTCTTAAAAAGGCCTTGGCCCCTTCCTGGATTGCACCTGATATCTCCTTCATTCTTTCGTTACCTCTATCCTTCCTGATGATCCCTATGGAGAGATAGAGGACAAAAAGCAAGGCCAGAATACTGGCTATGAAGGGAAAAAGTGTCTCACTCATTCATACCTCCTGGTCCGAAACATCCCTATTAAAAATACTCATGGCTTTGTCGATACCCTCTTCAATGAGACATTCTACCGCCTCCTTGGCGATGGGAAAGAGGTCCGTGACAACTTTTTCTTCGTCCTTCTCAAACTGAGATAGGACGAACGATTCCACATCTCCTGGTTTACGATCCGGCAGGATACCAAACTTCAGCCTTTCGACGTCTTCTCCACCAAGATATTCATGGATAGATATTACACCTTTGTGCCCACCTGCACCACCCCCATCCTTTAACCTGAACCTTCCCAGAGATATGTCGATATCATCGTGGCATATCAACAGGTCTTTTTCATTGAAATCGACCACCCTGGAGAGCGTTAATAACGCAAGTCCACTGCGGTTCATAAAGGTAGTGGGCTTGGCAATAAAAACATCCTCATCCCTGAATTTGCTTCTTGAAATGAGGATGTTCTCCACATGATCGAAGAGAGGGAAGTCCCACCGGTGGGCAAGATAATCGACAAACCAGAAACCGGCGTTATGGCGTGTGTCCCTGTACCTCACTCCGGGGTTCCCCAGCCCGATGATGATACGGCTCGCCCGTTCTTCCACTATTCATCTTTCTCGGGCGGTACTTCCTCACCACCCTCCCGGGCCGGAGCCTCCTCTCCCTCTTCCTTCTCCTCGCCTACAAGCTCGGGCTCCAGAGCTTCTTCCTCTTCGACCTCAGGCTTGACCTCTTCCTTCATGACAGTCGGCGGTAACAAAGTGACAATCAACCCATCAGGGTCCGAAAGAAGGTCGAAACCCTTCAGATCAAGGTCGCCGACATGAACGCTATCGCCGATTGAAAGGTCCGAAATGTCGATCTCTATCTTCTCCGGAATTTCACTGGGGAGACACGATATCTGAACCTCCCTCATCTGGTGCTGAAGGATTCCACCCTCTGTCCTCACACCAACCGATGTCCCGAGTAGAGATATCGGGACCTCAACCGTGATGGATTCTTTCATCGAAATCTGGAAGAAATCGAGATGGAGTATTCTATCACGGAACGGGTGACGCTGGATCTCTCTCACGAGGGTTTTGATGGGCTTCTTCTTGTCACCTTCAACCTCCAGGGTAATAATAGTGCTTTCTATCGAGACGGATCGAGAAAGGTCTTCAAAATCACTTCCGTCTACGCTCAGGTTAATAGGATCCATCTTGTGACCATAGACCACAGCCGGGATTTTTCCTTCCCCCCGGAGCTTCTGCGCAAAACCCTTTCCAGTCCCTTCGCGTTTTCTTACCTTGAGAACAACTTCACTCACCTTTTTCTCCTTTGATTGCTGATTTTATATTAGTTAGCAGTAGAGCCGGTAGCAGGCAGCCGTTCATGCCACCCACACCAATCATTACAATTATCATAGACCTTTTTTTCTGCTACCCTTATACCGCCAACTGCTATACTCCTATACTGTTACCTGCTAACTCTACTAGTTCACGAACAACGAACTGACCGATTCACCACGATATATCCTTGAGATCGCCTCGGCGAGCAGCTTGGAGATCGAGAGGACCTTTATCCTATCTAACTGCTTCTCCTCCGGTAAAGGAATGGTATCGGTAACAATGAGTTCCTTTATGACCGATCCCTCGATCCTTTCTATAGCGGGACCCGAGAGCACAGGATGGGTTGCTACAGCAAATATCTCTTTAGCGCCCTTCCCCACCAGCATCTCGGCAGCTCTTACGAGGGTTCCCCCCGTGTCGACGAGGTCATCGAGAATGATACAGTTCTTCCCCCGTACATCACCGATTACGGTGAGGACCTCCGACTTATCAACGTTCCCGACCCGCCTCTTGTCGACGATAGCCAGGTCGGCATCTATCCGTTTAGCAGTCCCCCTGGCTCTCTTAGCGCTACCGACATCCGGCGCAACAACGACATAGTTACCGAGATCGAGTTCCTTCAGATAATCTATAAGTATTGGAGCGGCGTAAAGGTGATCAACGGGAATTTTGAAAAATCCCTGGATCTGTTCGGAGTGCAGATCCATCGTGATGATCCTGCCTGCTCCCGCTACCGTAATGAGATCGGCAACGAGCTTTGCGGTGATCGGCACCCTTGGCTGATCTTTCTTGTCCGAACGGGCATAGCCAAAATAAGGCACGACGGCGGTGATGGTATTCGCGGATGCCCTGACACAGGCATCCATTATGATCAGGAGTTCCATAATGCTGTCGTTGACAGGAAAACAAGTCGGTTGAATAATGAAAACCTCCCTCCGCCGGATATTCTCCTTGATTTTGACAAACGTGTTGTCATTGCTGAACTTGAATACATCCATCCCGGTGAGGGAGATGCCAAGATGTTTACTGATCCTTTTTGCAAGTTCCGGATTAGCGTTCCCCGTCAGAAGGATAAAATCGTCTGGCATCGATCTCTCCTTTTACCGCACATTGGAGTCTTTGAACATCAGCCACTTTATCATGCAAAGACCCGTACCTGCGAGTGAGTCTACACAACGACATAGATTTCCTGCCCCCCGAGGGTTCGAACCTCGACAACAAGATCCAAAATCTTGTGTGCTGCCATTACACCAGGGGGCAAAATTAATCGCATTTAATCTATACAAAAATTAAATAAAGTCAATCCTGTCAAGGACAAGCGCTCTCACAAACTCATGCAGGCAAAAACCGATTGACAAAGGCGAGGAATTGTTATAAAATAATACCTTCACTAAATATTACTGAAATGGTAATCTATTCTGTTCCCTGGGCATCGTTGCAATGATCGATGCCGGTGTTCAGAGAAGAAAGCCGCACAAATCAGGGGCCTACACTTCATGGATCGCAGGGAATTCATCCACAGGATAGGTCTGATGGGATCCGGCATTGTAGCGGGAAACCTCCTGACCACCCTTCCCATCCAGGAGTGGCAACCTGTCAGTTCAGGTCTGTTCCGCCTTTCCGAGACTCGCTATAAATTAGGTACTTCATTCAGTGTAACTCTTATACACCATACGAGGACTATTGCCAGCGAGGTCATCGAATCGGTGTTTACAGAGGTCGATCGTCTCAGTGACATCCTCAGCAGGCACCGGGAAGGATCGCCTGTCTGGCTCCTCAACAACAGAGGTAGTCTGAAGAACACACCTCGTGAATTAATGGATCTCATCAGGCAATC
Organism: uncultured Gemmatimonadota bacterium; assembly: GCA_964442125.1. Lineage (GTDB taxonomy): Bacteria > Gemmatimonadota > CAZMKB01 > CAZMKB01 > CAZNLH01 > CAYTWO01. The sequence continues at coordinate 20,791 of CAYTWO010000010.1, read as the reverse complement.
ACAAAGCTGGAATCAGAGGACCGGGGGCTTCTTCGACATAACCGTCGAGCCGATCGTCACCCTTTTCGCTGAACATTTTAATAGTTACCGGACACCACCTCCTGAAGAAAAGGTTCTGGAGCTGGTTGAACGTACAGGCTTCGAAAAGGTTAATGTTGGAACCAGTGAGATATCGTTCAAACATGATGGAATGGGTGTAACCCTCGACGGCATCGCCAAGGGATACATCATCGACAGGTCGATGGCGGTGATCGAGAGTCGTGGGATAAAAGGAGCTCTAATCAACGCGGGAGGCGACATCAGGGCTATGGGAGGTAAAGCGAACGGCACACCTTGGAAGGTCGCGATTCAGGATCCTTGGGAATCCGAGGGAACTATCGGTTCAATAGACCTGGTAAACGGTGCCGTTGCCACGTCAGGGAACTACCGGATTTATTACGACGAGGAGAAGATCTTCCACCACATCGTCGACCCATCCACGGGACATTCACCTCAACTGAACGCAAGTACGACCACCCTGTCGAGATCGACATTGGAGGCCGATGCCCTGTCGACCGCTCTTTTCGTAATGAAGCCCGAGAGAGCGAGGTACTTTGCCGAGCGACTGCCTGGAACCGAAGGCTTGATCCTCACCCGGGACAGGAAAATATTTTCCACCAGCGGCTGGAGAATGGGAGCTTAAATTTTTTTTGACAGCAAAGATCACATCCATTCACTGAAAGGAGGTCCAGAAGCATGAAGCTTAGACCGTATTTAGTTTTAATACCAGTGCTTGCGGTTTTTGTAACCATGTTACTCGTGCCCTGTCTCTGGTCGGAGAGTACCACGGAGGTTGAACCGGGCAAAGAGGTTTACAAGACGTATTGTGTCATCTGCCATGGTGATAAAGGTGATGGAAAGGGTTTGATGGGAATCATCCATCGGGCCCAGCAGACCGGCATCATCGTGACGATCTATCCTAGAGATTTTACGGCTGGTGTCTTCAAGTTCCGCAGCACACCATCCGGTGACCTCCCCACAGATAGCGATCTCATAAAAACCGTGAAAAATGGAATATCGAGGTCTGGTATGCCTTCACACAAGGACCTGAGTGATGACAAAATTAACGCGGTCGTCCAGTACATCAAAACGTTCTCCAGGAGATGGGTAGAGGAAGAACCCGGGACTCCCATCAAGATCGCACCCGCTCCATCCTACGTTGGATCCAAGAAATCGATCGAACGCGGGAAAAAGGCTTACATGGAGATGAAGTGCTGGGAATGCCACGGAGAAACAGGCCTGGGAGATGGACCCGCGGCCAACAAGTTGAAGGATGACTGGGGTGATGGAATACTTCCCTTCGATTTCACGTCGGGCGCCCTCAAAGGTGGAACCAGCGAGAGCGACCTCCTGAGGACATTCGTTACGGGTCTGGATGGAACACCCATGCCATCTTATAACGAGACGATCAAGCCAGATCAACAGTGGGATCTTGTATCCTATTGTCTCTTCCTGATGAAGGGCGAAAAGACTGAAACCGCAAAGAAGTAAGGGCTCTAAAATCTCAAGTACAAGGAGATAACAATGTCAGGTATAAATTTTTTCAAGCGAGATTCCTGGATCTCATGGTGTATCACCTTCATTGCGCTTGTAATGGGGATATCAGTTCTTTTCATGAGCAAAGGTTCCGTTCTCTCTCACGCGGACAGCCGTTCCGGCCGGGCTAGAGCCGAGGTCCGCCCGGGTGAACTAGACGACTATTACGCCTTCTTCAGCGGGGGCCACTCAGGTGAAGTACGGATAGTCGGCCTCCCGTCAATGCGTGTCATCAAACGAATCCCCGTCTTCAACTTCGACAGTGGATCTGGATGGGGCGTAACCAACGAGAGTAAAGCGATGTTGAAGGGAACCATTATCGGCGATACGCACCATGTCCATGGCTCTTATCAAAACGGGACATATGATGGAAAATACCTCTGGGTCAACGACAAGGCGAACAACCGTATAGCTCGAATTCGCTGTGATTACATGGAAGTAGACGCTATGATCGATATTCCTCACAGCCAGGGAACGCACGGCCTGTTTCCCCAGAGAGCGCCGCAGACCGAATGGCTCATCTGTAACAGCGAATTCCGCTCACCATTTACGGCTGAAGGCAAGGCAAAGCCGGCCGATAAAACGACTTACAATAGCGTTCATACAGTCATCGATGCCAAGAAGATGGAAATCGTCTGCCAGGTCATGACCGACGTCAACCTCGATCTGGCGGCCACCGATTATAGTGGAAAATACTCCTTCGCGACATCATACAACTCAGAAGGTGGTGTCACACTATCTGAGATGTTGGCCAAAGACACCGATTACATGGTGATCTTCAGCTGGGACAGGATCAAAAAAGCACTGAAGGACGGAAAGTATGATACGATCGATGGTGTCAAGGTCCTTGACGGAAGAGCAGGAAGCGACCTGACTGTCTACGTTCCCGTGCCCAAAAACCCACATGGTGTCAACATTTCACCGGACGGGCGGTACGCCATCGCATCCGGTAAGGTCTCTCCGACCGCCACGATCGTCGACATCGGCAAGATTTCCGATGCATTCAATGGGAAGATCAAGCCGGAAGACTGTATCGTCGGTCAGCCACAGATAGGGCTGGGCCCGCTCCATACGACATATGACGATAAAGGCAACGCTTACTCCTCGCTCTTTATCGACAGCCAGATTGTCAAGTGGAACATCCAGAAGGCGATCGATGGCTACAAGAACCCGGATGCGCCCTCCGCTGTCGTCGATCGACTCGATATCCACTACCAGGTCGGTCACACCATGGCTTCCATGGCCGAGACAAACGAGGTCGATGGGCAGTATCTGATCTCACTCAACAAGATTTCGAAGGACCGATTCCTGAATGTCGGTCCGCTCAAGCCAGAGAACGACCAGCTTGTCGACATATCGGGAGACAAGATGGTTCTACTGATGGATGAACCCTCATACATAGAACCCCACGATTGTATCATCGTTCGCCGGGACATCATCGAACCGGTCGTGAAGCATCGTTACAACATGAGCGAGCATCCCGAGTTCACCACGGAGAATACGATCGAACGGAACGGCAACAAAGTGAAGGTTCACCTGACGGCCAATGCACCGGTATACGGGATCCAGGAGATTACCGTTAATAGGGGAGATGAGGTTACTTTTATAGTTACCAACAACGATGAGATCCCTGATCTGTCACACGGATTCTGTGTGTCTGAGTACAATATCAACTTCGTTGTCAGTCCTTTCCAGACAAAATCCGTCACTTTTATCGCTGATAAGCCTGGCATGTTCTGGATCTATTGCACAAACTTCTGCCATGCACTTCACCTTGAAATGAGGATGCGATTCATCGTCAAGGCATAACAGAGGGAGTACACATACGAACCGCTTGAAGACTTCTTTGAGCCCCCTTTTCGCCTGGGTATTGCTGTACACCGTCATGTTCCAGGTGGAGGGGGCTCAAGGCCAGATAATCTTTGGCAAGAATATACAGGATTACGAGTTGACCGATGTGCTGCCGGACGCCAGTGATTTCGTTCGCCGCGAGACATACTGGGAGGCGTATGCCCTCGATGAGGGAGGAAATCGCTATCTCATCGGTTACGCCTTTCTTTCGGATGAGCTGACTCGAATCCCCGGTTACTCAGGTCAGAGCATCAACACGCTCCTCGGGATCGATATTTCAGGAATGATTACCGGCGTCAAAATCGTCGAGCACTCCGAGCCTATAGTTCTTCTCGGCTTGAGTGAAGAGGTTATTCACACGTTCGCCAGACAGTATATAGGCAAGAACATACGGGAAAGGATCATCATCAGCGATTCACCCCGGGAGGGATACACCACCGTTGACGCTATCAGCGGCGCCACCGTAACCGCGATTGCCGAGAATACGACTATTCTCGAGGCCAGCCGAATGGTGGCGACGCAAGCCGGTATCCTTACAGGTCCGGCGATATCTTCAAAAAGACTAAAGACCGATTATGTCGAGCGCACCTGGGATGAACTGGTAGAATCGGGATCGATAGCAAACATGGTCATCATGCCCGAGGATATCTCCCAGACCGGAGATGAGCCTGTCATCGACCTCTGGTTCACGATCCTCAATCCACCGACGATCGGCCAGAACTTTTTGGGAGAACGATCCTCCAGACTTATCGAGGAGCGGTTGAAACAGGGTGAAATCGCCCTTTATGTCGGCTCGTCGGGCTCGATCTCCTTCAAAGGATCCGGTTTCGCGCGGGGGGGGATTTTTGACCGGTTCGCCCTGGAGCAGGGCAGAGGGCTGTTCATCTGCAACGACATGGACTACATCAACTTCCCGCAGATCGAGATGGAGGGAAGCCCCTATTTCGACGAGGGAGGGATCTTCTTCTTCAGGTCCCCATTCGACCCCACGGAAAGCTTTACCTTTCACCTGACGATACCATTCCGGATAAACGATGTGCGTAATTACGCCACGTTTACGTTAGATTTCGCCCTAGCGGATGAATTTATAGAGGAGGAGGTCCCTTTCTGGATGGTTCGCTGGCAATCTTATTCACTTACGGTTATCCTGTTCACTCTCTTTATTGTACTGGTTGCCTCGCAATTCTTTTTGATACGGCGGATCGCTCCGAGAAAGACCTTGCTCGAGACATACAAGGTCCTCTCATGGGCAGTTGCGGCTGTCTTAGTAGGGCTCTATCTCAAGGCACAGCCATCGACAACTCAGGTGTTGACCTTTTTTACCTCTTCCGTCCACCTCCGGTTTCCCTCAGAAATTTACCTCTCAGAACCTGTTATCTTCCTCTTCTGGATCGCGATCTTCCTGTCGATACCGTTGTGGGGAAGAGGATTCTTTTGCGGATGGCTTTGTCCCTATGGGGCTTTTCTCGAGCTCCTCCGCAAGCCGTGGAACCGATTTGCACCCACACGCGCGCGAAAGAAACTCGACCGCTGGTCGCCTCCACCTTACCTTCGGTTCGTTAAATATGTAATTCTCCTCATTATTCTCGGTTTTTCACTCATCAGCCTGGCATCTGCTGAGATACTGGCCGAGGTGGAACCATTCAAGACATACATCCTCCAGCTCGCCCGTCCTCCCTATTTCGTTGCCTATTTCCTCCTTATCACGGTTATATCTGTTATACTCTACCGGTTCTTCTGCCGTTTCATATGCCCGCTTGGAGCCACACTCGCCATACCGTCGAGGCGCCCTCTACGGCCGCTGAAACGTTACGAACATTGCGGGACATGCCGGATATGCGAGCACGAATGCCTCAGCAAGGCAATCGAAAAAACAACCGGCAGGATCGACCATTCCGAATGCTTTCAGTGCTGGTCCTGCCAGGCAAACATGCAGGATCAGGAACGATGTCCGGTCATCATCGTTGGCAAAACCTCGAATAAGCGCATCAATCATCTGGCGGGCGCCATCGTAATTTTCCTTCTCCTGTCCAGCCCTCAACTGTACGGAGAAACGAGGACCGTGGGAAACACAGACTCATCTCTCCAGGAGACAATAGCGGAGGCGATCGAAGGTGATACACTGCATGTAGAACCAAGGGTCTATACCGGCCCTATAACGATATCGAAGAGAATAACGGTACTCGGATCAGAGGGATCTATCATCGATGGAGGAGGAAAAGGGCACGTCCTGATCATCGACTCGCCTGATGTAAACCTCTCCGGCTTCGTGGTTCGCAATAGCGGAGATGACATGGAAAACGCCGACTCAGGGATATGGGTCAGCAAGGAATCCGGCAATGTCCTGCTTAAGGGGAACAGGATCATCGATTGCCGGTTCGGGATATGGGTCAACGGAAGCAGGGGGATCCGGATTATCGGTAACCGAATCGAAGGAAGGGCTGAACAGGATCAAAACTCGCGCGGAGACGGGATCCATTTCTGGGATACAAATGGAGCGCGGGTAGAGGATAACGTCATCACGGACGCCCGTGACGGAATATACATGGAACTATCGACAGATTGCGAGATCATCGGAAACGAGATAAGCCGCTCCCGGTACTCGGTCCACACCATGTGGTGCGACAGGAGCAAATACAACGAAAACATCGCGTCTGGTAACCTGGTCGGTCTCGCCCTCATGTTTTCGAAGGGGATCGAGGCGAACGGAAACCTCCTGCACAATAACACCACCCACGGACTTCTGCTGATCCAGGTAACGAGAAGCTTCGCGGAGAAAAATCATATTATAGGCAACACGAAGGGATTGTTCGTATACAATTCTCTATACAACACGATCCGAGACAACCTGATAGTGAAAAACTCCCTTGGAATTCATTACTGGGCGGGATCAGAGGATAACCAGATAACGAACAACACACTGATCCAAAACAAGATTCAGGTCAAATTCGTTGCGGCTCATGACCAGGTCTGGGACAACAACTTCTGGAGTGACTATATCGGATGGGACGCGGACAACGACGGTAAGGGGGACACAGCATATAGGTCACACACCCTGGTCGACGCCCTTCTGTGGAATTATCCCACCGCCCGGCTGCTTCTGGCCAGTCCATCCTTTCAATTCCTGGCATTCGCCGAAAGGACCTTTCCCGTGATCAGTGTCCCCAAGGTCGTCGATAACACTCCGGCGATGGTGCCACTGGTCTCCGACTGGTCCTCTATCGTCGAGCGCTTCCCTCCCCTACCACAGGAGTACTACGGAGAGATCAGGAAGCTCCCTCATATTCCGGGAGGTGAGTAATGATTCGAATGGAGGGCATCTCCAGACAGTACAACGGGATACATGCCTTGAAGGGGATAGATCTCGATGTCGTCAGTGGTGAATGGCTGGGTCTCGTCGGGCCAAACGGTTCGGGGAAGACGACCATGATACGGATCATACTTGGCTTGATGAAACCGTCATCCGGAAGAGTCTACCTCGATGGAAAGATACCCGACCGTGAGAACTGGCTCGCGTTCAAGAGTCGGCTTGGTTTCATGCCTGAACGAATCCAGTTTTACGACAATCTTTCGGGGGAAGAGACCCTGGACTACCTCGCCTCGATCAGGGGAATCTTGCCCGGCGTAGCTTCTGACCTTCTGAGTCAGGTCGGGTTGTCTCATGCCATCAAACAGAAGGTAGGGAAATATTCAAAGGGTATGCGCCAACGCCTGAATCTCGCTCAGGCGCTCCTCGGGAGTCCCGAGATACTGATCCTCGATGAGCCGACCGAAGGACTCGATCCTCACGCGGTGCGCCAGTTCTTTCATCTCCTCAAGAGTCCGGAAGACAGAAAGAAGACCGTTCTCCTCTCCTCACACAGGCTCGGTGAGCTCGAAAGCCAGGTCGATCGAGTGTGTATTCTGGGCGAAGGGGAAATAAGGGCGCTGGGTACCCCCAGGGAACTCATGAGCAGGTTGAAGCTGTCCGTAAAAATACACATCCTCCTCGGGGAGAGTGGCAGCGAGGACGACACCTCCTCTCTTCATCACCTCGGTTTCACCGCGTCAGAAGAAGACGCGAAACACTTAATTGCCGAGGTTATATACGGCGATAAGACCAATTTTCTGGAGAGCCTCTATGGAACTGGTTTGAAACTCGAGGATATCTGGATAGAGGAACCGGACCTGGAGGAGGTCTATTTTGAAACGCATTGACGTCATTCTGGCCATCGCTCGAAAAGAGCTCAGGGACAGGTTAAGGGACCGGTGGATTCTCATTGTCTCCACACTCCTTGTAATCTCGGCGATGATCATATCGTATTTCGGTGCCGCCCCTGTTGGTCTTGCGGGATTTCAGAAGACGGGGATGACACTTGTCAGCCTGATCAACCTCGCTATCTATCTCGTCCCGCTCCTGGCACTTGTCCTCGGTACGTTCACGATCATTAATGAAAGGGAACGCGGAACACTCGACCTGATTCTGTCACTCCCCATCTCAACGGGTGAATATCTGATGGGTACACTACTCGGCCTGGTGCTGGTCCTCGGCTCCTCGATTCTGCTTGGATTTGGAGCAGCCGGTCTGATACTTCTATGGCAGGAGAGTATCGTAAGCTTTTCGGAATATTTAGGCTTCCTTCTCCTTGCCTTTGGGCTTGGAGTAATTTTCCTCTCCCTTTCGTACATGGTTTCGATACTATCCGGAGAAAAGGGCAGGGCTATGGCAGCCTCACTCTTCACCTGGATCTTTGCCGTTTTTCTCTTTGATATCCTCCTGGTGGGAGTACTGATCCTCTCCGATGGTAAAATCAGTTCTGATCTCTTTGGAATCATATTGATGCTCAATCCAGTTGATGTCTTCAGGTTATTGACTTATTCCCTCATCGAAAGCGCGAAAGCCCCCATCGGGCTGTCGACGGTAGAATTGCCGGTAATGTTATCTCCTCGGACACTTTTAGCTGTTTTCGCCTGCTGGACCGTTGTGCTTCTTTATCTCGTCCGATGGACATTCCACCGCCGTGTTGGATTTGACATCTGGTCAGAGAAGAGGAGAAGTTAAACGACAGGTAGACAAAGGAGAAAATCTAATGAAGCTAACATATTATTACCGCTTAGCTTACATGATGACTGCCTTCGGAATAGTCATGATCCCGCAAAACATGCAGGGAGGTGAAATCAAGGGGAAGGTCTTCACCACACCCGCGCAAGGTAACGGCGATTTTTTCCCGCCTATCGTTTGGATCGAAGGGGCAAAAAGCCTGAGTGCTCCACTTGGCGACATCAAAATTACTCATCTGAAAGGCAAACTGGATCCTCCTGTCAGTATTGGTTACGTCGGGAATGATTTCATTTTTCGGAACGATGACCCGCAATTTCACAACACACATCTGTACCTGCACCTCAACTATCAGAAGGAGGCCTCTCAGAGGCCCCTTCATTACGGAGCGACCTTGTACAATATCCCCCTCCCCCACCAGGGGAGGGAAATTCGAAAGCCTATAAAAAAATACCATCGATACCGCGAGGAGACTGGATTTATCGAGGTCGTCTGTAACCCACACCCCGATGAAAAGGCGTATGTAATTATTTTCGACCACCCTTACTGCGATGTCGCGCAAGCGGATGGGTCTTTTTCCATTGGGCAGATCCCTGTTGGCAGTTATCCACTCATGGCCTTCCATGATGGAACAATCAAACGGGTGACAGATGTGGAGATCATCGATGACAAACCGACGTTCATCAATATTAATATGAAGTAAAGACTGCCGGAGCTTTTGATGTGCAGGACTCAACCAATTCTAACCTTTAAAGGCAGCTTGATACTTTCTTACCTAATCGCATTTTCGCCATCGATCATGGCTGATGAGGGGGTCAGGGTGTTTCCTCAGTTTTCCCTGGATAACTGGGATGGCGTGGAAGTCACCCTTCAATCGCTCAATGGAACTCCCTCCGTTGTCGTCTTCACCTATGCAAAATGCCTTTATGGCTGTCCGATGGTCACCTATTACCTGAAGGACCTGGACAAATCGCTTGGAAGTCCGGATGACCTCCGCTTCGTTCATATATCGGTCAATCCATCAGACGATACGGCAGAGGAAATTCAGAAGCACTTCCGGAAATTCGGGATCGATCCGGAGAAAGATCCTCGATGGCTATTCCTGACCGGACCGCCAGAGTGTAACGCGTCTGTACTGGAGGAGAACGGGATAGTGGTAAAAAAAACGCCGTTCGCCGAAGGTTACCTGGTAGAGCACACTATCCAGGTCCTGGTCTTGAATCGACACGGTGAGATCATCGAAAAGTTCGATACCTACTTGTGGGAGAGTGAAAGGATGAAAGATGCGCTACGAAAAGCCCTTAGATTTCGTTAAACCGACAACTCGAAGAGAATTTTTACGACTGGCGATCTATGGCTGTGGGGCGGTCCTGGCGTCGATAAACCTCGAGTCGCTATTCGCCGGCTCATTCGATGTCACCCATGTACAGAGGATGGAGTTCGATGTCTCTTACACAACAAAGGTTATGAACATGCCGAAGGGAAGCAAGACCCTGCGTGTCTGGATACCTGCCCCGCCAGCCTCGAACGACCAGGTCATAGAGAATTTCTCCGTTTCGAGCTCCGTCCCGCACGAAATCCGTCGAGAAAAGGTTTTCCATAACAAAATTGTCTTCATCCAAACGGACGCGGACGCTGCACCCTTCTCGGTTGCAACTCGATACAGGATCATCCGTAATCAGAGTAATATTGAACCCGTAACCCTCGATGAGAATGAGCTAGGCAAGTACCTGTCCCTGACCCCACGTGTAAAGATCACGGACGACATCAGAATTTTCGCCGATAAAGTTGCCGGGCAGGATAAGAAACCCATCTCTGTCGGTAGAAACATATACAACTCGATCATCGACATACTGAGCTACGACAAGATGATCCCAGGATGCGGGACGGGTGACACGGAATGGATCTACAAGAACAGGAGGGGGAAATGTGACGACTACCATTCCCTCTTCATGGCCATGATGATCTCGAGGGGTATCCCGGTCCGATGGGAGCAGGGCTTTCCTCTCCCTTATCCATCAACCAATAATGTCGAGCGGGGGAGACTCGAGGGTGACTGCTCCGGTGCCCACTGCTGGGCTTCTTTCTACGATCGAGACATGGGATGGATACCGGTCGACGTCTCGGAGGCCGACAAGCACCCTGAACTGGCGGATTTCTTCTTCGGGAAACTAACCCCTAACCGGTTCAAGATCTCCGAGGGGCGGAACATAATCCTCGAACCCGGTCAGTCGGGGGATCCACTGAATTCACTTGCTTACGCTTATGCCGAAGCAGATGGCATTCCCCTTATCTACAAGGCAAATTACGAGAACACGATCGAGTACGAGGTGAAGCGCTTCGAATTGACCTGAATCCTGATTCCCGACGTGTCCGGAAAATCATCATCTTTAACCTCCCCCTTTTCTAAAGGGGGATTGAGGGGGATTTATTCGGCCTGGTCAAAATCCCCCCTGGCCCACCTTTTTCAAAGGGGGGAAAAGATCGTCATTCCGGCTTGTCTGGAATCTGCATAGCAAGCGTTCCCGAAGGATACGCGTAAGCGACTAGGGGTTTCCCACGGGGTGCTTAAATCTGACAGAGAGGAGATCTACCCTGTTTTGAAGAAACTTGTTGTTTCAGCGGTACTTTTACTGCTCTCGCACAACTCAGTTTACGCCGCCAAGGCCGAGGTGGGCAATACCCCTCCCCTATTCGACCTGAAGGATGAACACGGACAGGTCCAAAGTCTGGAAAACCACATCGGTTCACCCATTGTTATCTATTTCACCCACAACATGTGCCATTACTGTACCCAGGTCATTGCCTTCCTCAAAAGGGCGCACACCGAATATCACGACCGCGGGCTAGTCATTATCACTATAAACGTCTGGGCCGAGGGCGGAGAAATGATACGCCGGTACAGAGAGCAGTTCGGACTCCCTTTTCTGATGCTGGCCGGAAAGAATCCGAAACTGTTGAGGGATTACGAGGTAAACTACGTGCCGATCATAGTCTTCATCGGTCGGGACGGCCTGATCAAACAACTCTACCACCACTTCATCCTCGAGAGTGATTTCAGGAAGGGTGTCAGGGAAATAATGGATGAAGATTCGTAGTAACAGGAATATAGGGACACCCCTGTTATTTTGTCATTTAGAAAATATCAAAATGGTACGGGTGTCCCCATCTCTTCCGATTCGCCATCGGGGTGTTTCTCCTCACGCACGAAAAGGCGTGACTGCCGCATGGAATATACGAGTATCGGGATACTCGCCAGAATAAATACGGCTCTCTGTTCGGCAACAGACCGTGTATGGTTGAGCGAATACATCATTATCCCAAGGGTCGCAGCAGCAGGGATCGTCAATACCACATGTACAATGAAGCATGCGGGAAGATACAAAATACGTTTCCAGACACGCCATCCACTACGTTGTGTCGCCATGCAGACAATAATGATCAGGAAAAAGACCACAGAGATCAGGATAACACCATCACTTTCCCGGGCCCTGAAAAGCCCCTCAATCCTTGAACTGACCGCAGCGGTCATCCAGTAGAACGTAAAAGTTGTCCAGAGTGAAACATGGTTCCATCGGTTTCCAGATCTATCGTCAACCAAGTTACGAGCTCCTGAGAAGAAAATCCAAAGGAGTCATTCTCTTCGAATGTCACTCCTCATAACGAGGCGTACTCCCAGAAAGACGAGCGCCGAACCCGCCAAAACTTTCAGTGTGATCGTCTCTCCTCGAAATATCCACCCCACAAAAAGCGCTATCACGGGTGTAATGTAGACGATCAGTGACATCTTCAACACCGTCTCCGTTTTCAGTAGGTGGGTGTAAATGACAAAGGCAAACGCAGACCCCAATGTACCGAGATATAAAAGCGTGAAGATGGCCATGACTGAAAATCGTATGGGTTGCCCCCACTCCAGGAAAAAGCTGAAGGTAAAAAGAAAGATCGCACCATATGCCATTACCTGCGCGTTCATGGAGGTCACATCGAGCCTGGAAATCCGTTGTTTAACAATGACATTCGATACCGCTGCCGCCAATGGGCTCAATATCAAGGCAACGACACCGTAGACCGCTTCGATCTTCGTGGATCCCGATGTCTCAAAAAAGATGACGAGCAGACCCAGGAAGCCGACCACTAACCCGATTACCTTCCACGGGTTAAGGGTCTCACCGGTAACCCAGAAATGACCCATCAAAGCCACATAAAAGGGCATGGTAGCAAAGAGGATAGCGCACAAGCCCGAGGAGACGTATTGCTCACCCCAGTAAACAAGACCATAGGGGATCGTGATCCAAACGAAACTCAGTAGAAAATAGAAAACGCGAGGTTCCTCACTCTCCTCCTTGCTCCTGGACTTCCTTGCACGAATGAGGGCAAAGAGAATTGTGGAAGCGATCATGAAGCGGAGAGAAGCCGACAGAAAGGGGGGAAGATCATCGAGCCCCACCTTGATGGCAAGCCATGTTGTCCCCCAGATCAAGCACAGCACCACATACAAAAGGAGTCTCTGGTAATTACCACTTTTACTCCCCATTACTCTCCAGCCCGTAAACCTGTTTCGGCGAGAGGTGCTCCGGGAACCTGTCGATAAGCTCCAGGCGCACGAGATAGCAGAGATGACAGGCATCGATGTATCCAGCATCGCTCTTGATGCCGTACTCCTCTGAGAGGCGAAACGGGCCGCCATCAGCCAGCGGACCACAAATTGGGTGCTCACCCACGCGGTAGTTATCGACAATCGCAGAAAATGGGGTTTCCCACATATTACCGATACTCAGTCCCTGACAGATGTGGACGTTACCGAAAGGGTCAACGTGTACTCTCTTTGGGGTCAACAGGTCTTCGTACGGACATTCAGTAAAAACTTTCCCGGGCCTCCCGGGGAGACCTTCCGCCAATTTATCGACAGCCCTTCCCCTGAACCTGACGCTACCGCCCACGACCGGCTCCCCTCTATTCTGCTCCTCGATCAACTCCTCGACAAAAGGTTCTTCAATGCAGATCGAATCGACCGGCATACCTAATCTCTCCGCGGCAGCACGAGCCAGTTGCGCGGGATTGTCCTGTCCCTCATCGTTGTGGAACGAGTCATCGCTGACACTGAGATCGGACACTCCGAGTTCGTGTAAGGGCTTGAGCCACAGCTCGGCGTCTTCGACAGACGTCGCCCAATAGCAGTTAGTTACAATACCGGTCTTCAAGCCTAGATCCCTCGCCATCCGAATCCCCTCGAGAAGAAGCGGATAGAATAAAAAAGACTCGCCACCTTCGAAGTATACCCACTCGATCGACTGGATTCTCGATATCTCATCGAATGTCTTCCTGAGCTGTTCAAGCGTGAATGTACCTGATGTCTCCGGACTGCAGTGGAGGAAGCAGTGGTCACATTCGTAAAGACAGGTATAGGTCAGGAGAAAATGGACTCCTGTCAGCATATCGTTTCCCTCACTTTCATCTTACCTCCTTCAACAGTTACTTCTGGAACAGTTCGGTAGAGAAATAGCGGAACGCATTGTCAGGGATGATCGTCAAGACAACCTGTCCTGCTTGCAGTGATTCCGCAATCTCTAATGAGGCGAAAACGTTCGCACCACCCGAAATCCCCGTCAATATACCCTCCTCCCTGGCGAGACGCTGCGATGTGATGATAGAGTCCTCATCACCGACCTTGATCACTCGATCCGCAAGATCGGTGTTCATCGTACAGGGAATAAAACCCTCTCCGATACCCTGTATCCTGTGAAAACCCGCCTCGCAACCGGAGAGCACCGCTGATCCAGACGGCTCGACCACGATCCTCTCGATCTTCGGGCATTTATTGCTCAGGACCTCCGCTACACCGCTGAACGTTCCCCCCGTGCCGCAGGCCATTACAAACACATCAAACTCTCCATCGGTCTGTTCCATGATCTCCATCGCTGTCGTCTCGGCATGTACCGCGGGATTATCGGGATTCTCAAACTGATTCGGCATGTATGAATTGGGGATCTCTTCTATTATCTCCTTCGCCCTTTTGACCGTATTTTCGATGTCCTCCCTGGTAAATCCCCTCTCGACATCACCGCATGAAGGGACCAGCTCGACCCTGGCCCCCAGATACTCTATCAGCATCTTTCGCTCATCACTCATCGCTTCCGGCATTACCGCGATCATCTGATAACCCTTGAGGGCACAAACAAGCGCCAGTCCAATGCCTGTATTACCCGAGGTCGGTTCAACAATAACGGCCCCTTCGCTGACCTGACCGCGCCTTTCCGCTTCCTCAATCATGCGTAGGGCGATTCGATCCTTGATGCTGCCGCTCGGATTATAGAACTCGAGTTTCGCCCATATCTCAGCCGGCAATTCTTTAGACATCTTCACCAGCTTCACGATCGGCGTCCGCCCGATCAGGGAAAGCACGCTCTCGATTGGTCCGGTCATGTTTCAGTCCTCCCCATCCGTATTTGATGATGATTCATTCCTGATGATCCAGTCTGAAAGAGGGTAGTTGTATTCTACAAGGTACTCAAAAGAGTGTCAAGGCGTCAGCACCGTAAGGAAAGGAGACTCCATGAGGTCTTCACGTAAGAATAGGCACCGTGGTACAGAGACCCTCGACGCGCTTAATCCTCCATTGGGATCTCGATGACCATTCCCTGAGAAACAAAACTGGACTCATAGACATCAAAATTAAACGATTTCTCGATCTCCTCGAGGGCCTCGCGCATTTTTCCCCGTTCTTCGAAGACTCCGTAGACTGATGATCCGGAGCCAGAGAGGAGGGAACCTGTCGCTCCCATATCCAAAAAGGTCTCTTTGATCTCTTTCAGTCGAGGGTATTTGGTGAAGATGACATCTTCGAAATCATTCTGGAGGTTAGAAAGTATCCAGTTTCTCCGGCTGAGCTCATCGAATGTAACCAGAGAAGTCCCGGGATAACAGATCTCTCCACTTTCATCCATCATTTCGTACGCCTGTTTACTGGACACCTGAAATCCCGGATAACATAAACCGACCTGCATCGAAGGGAGCGCTTCCAGGGGGATCATCCTGTCTCCTCGACCCCAGGCGAGTGCAGATCCGCCATAGAGGAGGAATGGGACATCTGACCCCAGGTCACCAGCCATGTGATAGATGTCTTCTTCTGAGAGAGGGCTTCCAAATAAGAGATTAAGTCCTCTCAGTGTGGCGGCTCCATCCGCACTGCCACCACCCAGACCTGCCCCAACCGGAATGTGTTTCTTGAGGGTAATCTCCACACCCGCTTCAAGGCCGGAGGTCTCGAAAAAACGTTCCGCAGCGAGGCACACAATGTTCTCCGGTCCCTCGGGAACACCATCGTGAGCCTCCGGTTCGATCTTCAGGCCTATACCACTATCAGTTTTTCTAAGGAAGACTTCATCCCGCAGATCAATAGAATGAAAGAGGGTTTCGATAAGGTGATAACCCGAAGAGGCTGGTTCAAGGACTCTTAAAAGGAGATTTACTTTGGCGGATACGACGACAAGGAGACGGTCCGTTAGACCTTTATCATCCTTTTTTTTCATCTTCGCCTCCATTTGGGATTAAATTCACTCACGGCAAGCCACGAGCAATGCCCCCACTATTCATCTGTGTCCATTTTTTTCTCTTCCTCTTTAATCTCTTCTTCAGTCTGTTTCAGCTCTTTCCACGTAAGATGTTCTTTGAGAAAATAGACGAACCCTATCAGGGTAGGTGGAATGAAAGATACTATGTGGAGTGTGCCGGAAAAACTGATCGAGAGATTCTTCGAGACACCGTAGACAGAAAGCGCGCGTTCCGTAAACCATTGGTATGTGCCAATAAAACCTGGTGAAGTGGGCAATGCTACTCCCAAAGCGACGATGGAAAGTACGAAATAGGGACCAGACCTGGGGACGATTATACTGAAACTGTTGAGTGCGATGGCAAAGGTCCACCCCATAATGGTCCATTGCATCAGGGAGAGGACGATACTGATAAACATGAGGCGCCTGTCCCTCAGTATATCGAGACCGCTGATAAATCGAAGAATAAGCGATTCTGTCTTCTTCTTTACCTTATGGGAAAAAATCCGGCCGATATTTGACAGGACACTGGCAAATCGATTGGGCCAGACCGTCATCGCTAAGAGAAAAACAAACAAAAAGAAAAAGATCGCGGTCGCCCACCAGCCAATAACGACAACCCAAGTAGGAAAGGAATAGGTGTAGAAGACAACGAGAAGGATCGTCAGGAGGGCAAAGCCATCAAAGAGGCGTTCTATAATAATCGTTGCCATCGCTGAACTCCCGCTCACGCTCTCCTTTCTGGAAATGATATACGCCCTGACGAACTCACCCATTCTCGCCGGCAACAGGTTGTTGGCCATGAATCCTATCATGGTGGCGGAAAAGAGGGATAGGAACCCAATCCTCTTCTTGGGCAGCAACAGGAATTTCCACCGGATGGCACGTAGTGGAAATTGAACCAAAGATACCAGGCAGGCCACAGACAACAACCTATAGTCAACGTTGCGGAGGTGGTTGAGGATAATCCCGAGGTGGAGATCTGGATTGAAAATCTTTCTTGGCTGGAGCAGGACAATGCCCTTGATCAAATCAGGCAGGTTGTGATTCAGGATGACCAGTCCGAGGAAAAAGAATCCAAGTAGAGGGCCAACCCACTTTTTCCAGCTCAACAATAGTTTCTCCTATTTTCTACCTAAGTTGAGCGATTCTCTCACTCGAACTGCACGTATCTCTTGCGCGCTAAGACTTTTCAAAAAGCCTCGACAGACCTCACAGGTATGCCTGCGTTTTTTTCAAAGCTTATCGCATCAAGATATCCGCACATTTCTTCCCGACAGAATCGCTCAAATTAGGTTCCATGTTTCCCGATATACAACCGAACCGTGCCTGCAAGAAACACAGAGTTCATTGAAAATGCTCAGCGAGCCCATTCACCGCGGTTTACCGCGGGGAGCTTCAATCTTCAGGAGTTTGTGATAGATCACCATAGGTTCCATTTCCAGTTCCCGTTCCTCGACAACCTTCAGTGGAATTGGATAGTAGAGAAGACTCACATCGATACTCTCAAGATTTTCATACAGTGGAAAACTGGAAGTTTTGTTCCGCCTCTTTCCAGGTTCGATCCGGGTGTCACTCAAAATGGAACGCGCATCCCACAAGTTCAGTGAATCACCTTCAGGGACCTCGAGATCTATACCATACCGGAGCCGAGTGTCCTCAAAGACTTCTTCACCAAACACACCCACACCGTTAAATCTGACAACGAGTTCTCGCAAGGGGGACCCTCCGGGGAATTTATGACCTGTCCCTACATTTGAAACGGTAGTCTTTATCCTGATGGAATCGAGCGAAACCGTCATAGTTGCCGTGAACCTGCATGCCCTCCGCAGCATTTTCGTAGAACGCCAGCCCTCGAACCTGTGACTGGAAACATCGTCGCGAACCGATCCATAATTTGACGCGGTAGTCGTTGATTCGGGCATGTGGCAATCCCTACAAGTAACCCCCCTTTGTCTGAAGCTGCTGGCCTTCCACGACTCGAATTCGGAGTAAATCAACACACCATGCCTGTTCCTGAAGTGATGACACAAAGCACAGAAGCTATCTGAACCAAAGGTTTCCTCTCTCTCGATATCGTGATAGAACGACTTGCTGTGTGAGGTCCTGCTTATCTTGGTTTCCCCAGGCCGGGACTTGAATCCAATGACTCCACCCCGCTCTTTCACCGGGAAGAGCGTGTGGCAGTAATCACAATTAACCCCCTCGCGTGATATTGCTTCCATTACCTTTTTGTCCTCACTATTCCAGGCGATTGGTGCGTGACAGGAGAGGCATTCGACCTCATTCCCTTTCGCTTTTACCGCGGCGTACATGTCCTGAAAAAGAGAGTCCTCCCATGACGTGGCATGATTAGATGCTCCCCACTCTCGGTAAGTTTCACTGTGGCACGATTCACATATCAATGAAAACTCGAAATGATCCCGCTCTATTTGCGCAAGGCTCACCGCGGGGAGCGCGATGAGATAAATGACGATCTGAGCAGAGATAAGACCTTTATTTCCCGGCACGACACTCCCGGGACGTGAAGATGGAGGCCTTTTGGGACCAGATTTCACCCGATATCCCTCAAAATGACCCTCGCCGGCGAGCCGTCAGCTCCAGCGAGTTTAAGTGGAAGACAGATAAGTTCGTACTCCCCTCCATCCACCACTCGGAGATCTAATCCCTCTATTACACCAACCCCGGAACCAAGGAGGATGCGATGGGTGGGAGAGTTTTCGTTCCCATACTGCTCAACTGAAAGATAATCGATTCCTACAGTCTTGACCCCTACATCGACGAGGAACTGGGCAGCCTCTTCTCTGATAAATACATACTCTGTCTGGAACGATTCTTTCTCCCAGAGGTTGGAATTCGATGTCTTGAATATCACACGCTGGCCTTTCTCAAGCCTTAACGGCTCGAGATCTCCTGTCTCGATGTATTCCCGGACGGCCATAGGGTATACCTGGACCTTTCCGACAAAAAGATCCAGAGACAACCTCTCTACACTCTCCCCACGATCGATAAAGTGAAGTGGAGCATCGATATGGGTGCCAATATGACAACCAGTTTTGATCGCCGAGACATTTGCGCCCATACCATCTTCC
Organism: uncultured Gemmatimonadota bacterium; assembly: GCA_964442125.1. Classification (GTDB taxonomy): domain Bacteria; phylum Gemmatimonadota; class CAZMKB01; order CAZMKB01; family CAZNLH01; genus CAYTWO01. The sequence goes on along the minus strand of CAYTWO010000010.1, from coordinate 1,685 downwards.
ATCGTTCTGGTTTTGCTGATTTCCAGTCCCGATTCACCCGGCCATACCGGCATATTCGGCCTCAAAACAACGGAAACATCGTAGATTTTCATGTCATCGAGTCCTCATACCGGTTATTAACAGAGAAAAAAAGCTTTAGATCGTCCCGCAAATTTGGGAGAATTTTAACATTTTTCCGTTGATAAGTCAATTCCGGTACGAGAAATGCAAAAAGGTTGACAAAATGACCCTGAAATCTTTAGACTTACCGGCAACGACAGTAAAAAGGAGGCAGGATGCCGTACACAACGGATGAAGTCATTCAACTCGTTGATGATCAGGATGTTAAGTTTATCTACCTCTGGTTCACTGATATTCTGGGTATGCCTAAGAGCTTCGCTATCCCAGCCCACGAGATCGCAGATGCCCTCGATTCAGGAATGGGATTCGATGGCTCCTCGATCGAGGGATTCACGCGTATCCAGGAAAGCGACATGATTGCATTCCCGGATCCATCCACATTCTGCATCTTGCCGTGGAAATCGAATGGATTCCTGATCGCGAGGATGATCTGCGATATTCTCAAACCGGATGGGAGCCCATATGAAGGAGACCCGAGATATATCCTCAAGAAAAACCTGGCCCTGATCAAGAAAAAGGGATTTACCTACTACGTTGGCCCCGAACTCGAATTCTTCTACTTCCCAAACCACCAGGACCCGACTCCTCTCGACCAGGGTGGCTACTTCGATCTCTTACCACTCGACTTCGGTACGGATCTCAGGAAAGAGACGATAAACAACCTCGAGGAGATGGGGATCAGTGTCGAATACAGTCACCACGAGGTCGGGGTGAGCCAGCATGAGATAGACCTCCGCTACGCAGACGCCCTTACTATGGCCGACAATGTTATGACCTACAAATTGATAGTGAAGCGAGTCGCCCACGAGAAAGGTATCTATGCCTCTTTCATGCCAAAACCTATCTTCGGCATCAATGGGAGCGGGATGCACACACATCAGTCCCTTTTCCAGGGTGACAGAAACACGTTCTTCGAACCGGAGGACGAGTTCCACCTTTCTGACACAGCGAAGTATTACATAGCAGGCCTGTATAAACACGCACGGGAGATAACCTGCATCACGAACCAGTGGGTCAATTCATACAAACGTCTCGTTCCAGGCTATGAAGCTCCCGTCTATGTCTCCTGGGCCACAAAAAACCGTTCGGCTCTGATCCGGATCCCGGAATACAAGCCCGGCAAAGAGACCGCGACAAGGGTAGAATTTCGATCCCCGGATCCCGCCTGTAACCCATATCTGGCTTTCGCTGTCATGCTCAGAAGTGGTTTTGCGGGGATCGAAAACAAGTACGAACTTTCTCCTCCGATGGGGAACAACATTTATGACATGAGCGACGAGGAGAGGAAAGAAATGGGGATCGCGAGTCTCCCTGCCGACCTATGGGAAGCCATCAACCTTATGGAAGAGAGTGAACTCGTCAGGGATACACTTGGAGAACACATCTTTATGCAATTTCTGCGCAGCAAAAAGTTCACCTGGGATCAGTACCGCTGCCAGGTCACCGAGTATGAACTTGAGAACTTCCTGCCGATCCTGTAACTTCCTCTCCGTCATTCCCGCAAGCGAAGCGCGTCGGGAATCGAGATTTACGTTTTCCTACAATTCATCGTAGGAAAACGCATA
>CAYTWO010000009.1:34481-39332 GCA_964442125.1 uncultured Gemmatimonadota bacterium | reverse complement strand
CGGATCACAACGAAGTTCTGCATTTCTTGAATTCCAACCGACTTTATGGTCAAGGCATCGGCTGGGTGGATGCGCACTTGCTAGCCTCAGCTCTCCTCACGGGGTGTAGCATCTGGACCCTTGATAAGCCTTTTCTCGCAGTCGCTGACAAACTGCGGTTATCATATTCTTAATTTGTAACCTGAGAGATAACTGGGCGATGAAGCCGACAGTCGCTTCGTCACGTCCCTTGCAGAGCAAGGTCCGAGCCGTCCGCCCCCGCAGCTTATCGCCAGGCGTTAGTATCACGATAAGATATTTCTTGACTAACCTAACGGTATGACATATTGTAATACCAGGAGGAAAAAATGAATAAATCGAAAATTGCTATATCATTGAACAAAGATATTTTGGAGCGTCTCGACCGACTTGTTAAGAAACAAATGTTCCCTAACCGGAGTTGGGCGATTGAAAAAGCTATCGAGGAGAAATTAAAAAGATTAGAGAAGAATCGCCTTGCCAGAGAATGTTCAAAGCTTGATCCAGAATTTGAGAAAGCCATGGCTGAAGAAGGCCTATCGGAGGATTTGTCTGAGTGGCCAGAATATTAAGAGGTGACATCCGTTGGGCGGATCTGAATCCTGTGCGTGGTCGAGAGCAGGCTGGCCGGAGGCCAGTTGTAGTGTTGAGTAACGATGTCTTCAATGAGCGCTCTGGAACTGTAATTGCCATGGCAATCACAAGTCAACGACAACGAGCAGGATTTCCGCTCACACTTGAACTTGAGTCCCGCCAATTACCCAAACAGTCTTGGGTTAAGATAAGTCAAATTAGAACTCTATCGGTCGAGGGGATTGGGAGAAAAATTGGACGCATATCTCCTGAACAGATATTACAGTTGATCGATGGTCTCAATGAAATAGTCGGGGCCTAACAGGGCGATGAAGCCAACAATCTGTCCTGTCACGGGTCTTGCTTAGGCAACCCACGCGTCAGTCCGGCTTGCAGTTTAACGGTGAGTCGTTAGACCTCATTGATGGGATTTGTCACTCAACAGTAGCATCCTGACTTTCACGACACACTACAGAAGAGACATGCTCAGAATTCTCATCTTCACCATTTTGACTACTTCACTGGCTTATGTCTCGAGAGCTTCACTGAAGGTCCCTCGCTCTCACGGCTTCTACCGTTTCTTCGCCTGGGAGTGCATACTCGCTCTCTTCTTCCTGAACTTCATCAGCTTTCAGCAGTGGTTCAGAGATCCGATGTCTGTTCGCCAGCTCATTTCTTGGGTTCTTTTGATTGGGTGTGTCATCCCGGGCATATATGGTGTACACCTCCTGCGGACCCAGGGCAAACCGGATGCTAGACGACCCCAAGATGCGCCCATGATCTGGATCGAGAAGACGACCCAACTGGTGACAATAGGGGTGTTCAAATACATCCGCCACCCGCTTTACAGCTCGCTACTTTTACTGGCATGGGGTGTGTTCTTCAAGCGCCCATCTTGGATTTCAGGTGGTGTGGTGCTGGGTGCGACGGCCTTTCTACTGGCGACAGCGAGGGTTGAGGAAGTCGAGAATGTTCGTTATTTCGGTACTGCGTACCGAGAGTACATGCAACACAGTAAGATGTTCATACCGTTCGTGCTCTAATCCGAGAAAGCGTCGCACTTTGAGTTGATAATTCCATGGACATCGAGTTGGCCGATAGTAGAAGCATCTGTGAGATCTTTGATGTTTGTGCCAAAGGACAAAAACTCAAAAATGCCCGAATAGAGTTGTCTGTCTACAGAATGTTGAAGTCGACAATCTGTCCTACCAGGGATGAGCATTAAAACCGTTCAACTTAGGTAGAACTTAGGACGACTTAACTGGCTATAATTATGGGGAAACACCAGCCTCTATTTACCTGTCTTCTTCGGTCTCCTCTCGAGGTAGCGGCTTGATAACGCGAAATACTGTATCGCCTTCTCTGATCATCCCCAGGTCTTCCCGCGCCCTCTTCTCTACCTCTTTCGGGTCTTGAGCCAGCTTTCTTCTCATCTCCTGCATGTTCTGATTGTCAGTCCTCAACCGGTCAATCTCCTCCTGAAGATCTCGTTCTTCGAGATGAATCTGAACAAGACGAATTGCTTCGATGACTCCTCCAAGGAGAACAAACAGGACGATAATCGAGAGAAGCTGATAAAATAGTTTCTTGCGCCTGTAGCGACTTCTGCTTGTCTTCCCTCTCATTTACCCTCAGCCAATGCTGAAAAAACTCTTTTTACCGAGAAATCTGGCCCAGCCTGAAAGTTCTTCCTCTATTCTGAGGAGCTGATTGTACTTCGCAACTCTTTCGCTCCGACTGACCGATCCGGTCTTGATCTGACCTGTTCCAAGGGCAACGGAGAGATCAGCTATGGTCGTATCCTCTGTCTCCCCTGACCGGTGAGAGATAACCGACGTGTACCCGGCAAGCCGGGCCGCCTCGACGACATCGATCGTCTCGGTCAAAGTCCCTATCTGGTTCAACTTGATCAGGATCGAATTCCCTATACCCTGAGTTACTCCTTTTTCGAACCGCTCTGGATTGGTGACGAATATGTCGTCACCGACGATCTGAACACGACTGCCAAGCTCCTCCGTCATCGCCTTCCATCCTTCCCAGTCATCCTCTCCCAACCCGTCTTCAATCGAGATTATCGGGAAGTTATCGACGAGATCGACATAGTACCGGATCATCTGAGTCGAATCCCTGACAGAACCATCGCCTTTCTTGAAGACGTATTTCCCGTCTTCCATCAATTCCGTCGCGGCACAATCGAGCGCTATCAGAAATTCCTCGCCGGGCTGGTAACCCGCTTCACGGATCGCTTGAAGGATAAGCTCTATGGCCTCCTCGTTTGAGGCAAGATCAGGTGCGACACCACCCTCATCTCCAAGAGAGATACTGTAACCCTTGCTTTTCAGGAGTGCCCTGAGAGAATGGAATGCCTCAGACCCCATTCGCAACGCCTCAGCAAACGTTTTCGCTCCAACCGGGACGATCATGAATTCCTGAAGATCTACATTGCTGTCCGCGTGGGCTCCTCCGTTCAAGACATTGAACATGGGAACCGGAATGACAAAACCATCGAGCCCGCCGAGGTAGCGATAGAGTGGGAGACAATTGTAGCAGGCTGCTGCCTTGGCGGTAGCCAATGAAACACCGAGTATGGCGTTCGCACCGAGCTTCCCCTTGTTATCTGTCCCGTCCAGTTCAAGCATATGATTATCGATTCCTGCCTGATCAAACGAGTCCATTCCGATGATCTCGGGGCCGATAATTTCAACGACGTTTCTGACGGCCTCCAATACGCCTTTGCCGCCGTAACGCTCTTTGTCACCATCTCGCAGCTCGAGTGCTTCGTGTTTGCCTGTCGAAGCTCCGGAAGGGACACATGCCCTACCCATTGCCTCGCTCTCGAGGATGACATCCGCCTCGAGCGTTGGATTTCCCCGGGAATCCAGGATCTCTCTCGCACGAATCTCTTTAATTCTGCTCATTTTTCCCTTTCCCTCGACCTCAAATGGTCAAATCCTTCTGCTTTTAACTCCCTTATCTTTCCATTTCTATCGCGGATGATCAGATCAGAACGCGTAATTTGTCCGACCTTTGTGATCTGAAGCTGAAACCGATCTCGAAATTTCCCAGCGAACTCCTCACCCGCTCCACCTGGCGTGGTGAAGCAGAGCTCGAAGTCTTCACCTCCATTCAAGGCCAGTTCGACCGGATCTGTTCCATACTTCTCGTGTACGTAGATCGCTTTATCGTCAACCGGTACGAGACTCTCCTCTATGACCACTCCAACTCCGCTCGAGCGACATATGTGAGAAATATCTGTGGAGAGACCGTCACTGATATCTATCATGCTGGTAGGACAGCACATATCTCTCAAAAATCGAGCTTCTTTCACCCTCGGGACGATCTTCTCGTAATCGCTAATAGCCTTTTCCATTAGCTGGTTATGACCGATTTGTCCCACCATCACACGCACTGCCTCACTACCGCCAAGTGTGCCCGTTACCCAGACATCATCCCCCGGCCTGGCGCCGTCTCGGAAGATTGCCTTACCCTTCTTTACCCTTCCAAATATAGTCAGTGAGATTGAAAACCCGGTCGGGAGTTCAGAAATATCTCCACCGACAATGTCCATCCGAAGCTTGGTACTGAGATCAGTTATTCCCCTGTAAATCTCGCAGAGATTCTCGTCCCATCCATCTTCTATGGCAATGGCTATCACCCCCGCGATCGGCTCGCCACCCATTGCAGCTATATCGCTGACCGACGACGCCAGGGCACGCCAGCCGATCCCCTGGCTGGTCTGCCAGTCCATGCTGAAATGTACATCCCTGGCAACCGTATCGACCGTCAACAGGATGTCAAAGTCATCAGAAAATGACAGGACCGCACAATCGTCCCCAATTCCCTTCACTATATGGGCATGTTTCGATTCCCCGACGATCTCTCTCAGGAGATCGAGGGCGGCGACTTCATCTTTCGGACGAATATCTTCACCTGCTCCTATCATATCAGTGGTCAGTCGACAAACTCTCCCGAGCAGCCCGCAGTGGGATAGAAATCGGACAAGCCGGAATGACATGATTCCGGACAAGCCGGAATGACCCGGGTCCGGACGAGCCGGAACGACCTCCCTCTCCGTCATTCCCGCAAGCGAAGCGCGTCAGGAATCGGTACATGATTCCGGACAAGCCGGAATGACGCGGGTCCGGACGAGCCGGAACGACCTCCCTCTCCGTCATTCCCGCAAGCGAAGCGCGTCAGGAATCGGTACATGATTCCGGACAAGCCGGAATGACCCGGGTCCGGACGAGCCGGAACGACCTC
>CAYTWO010000009.1:3285-34381 GCA_964442125.1 uncultured Gemmatimonadota bacterium | reverse complement strand
CGGTACATGATTCCGGACAAGCCGGAATGACGCGGGTCCGGACGAGCCGGAACGAACCACTAAGTACCAAGGGCTTCCGGTAGCAGCTCCATGACATCACCGGCTATCATACCACGCCTGCCAATCTGCCTGCCGGCAATATCACCAGCCAGACCATGGTAGTAAGTCCCGCAGAGGGCAGCGTGAAACGGATCGAGCCCCTGGGCCAAAAAACCTCCGACCGCTCCCGACAGGACATCACCCGTTCCCCCCGTTGCGAGGCCGGAATTCCCCGTCGTATTAATGAAGGTCTTCCTTCCACCGTCCGAGATAATCGTAGGGGCACCCTTCAGGACGAGCACGACCTCCCATTTCCCGGCAAATTCCTCACAAATATCGACCCGCCTGCTATTGATCTCCCGGCCTGTCAGACCGATAAGTCTCCCAAGTTCTCCCGGGTGAGGTGTCAGGATCGTCCGGGCCCTCCTCTTTTCGAGAACTTCGCTGTAATCGACCAATGAATTAATACCGTCCGCGTCGACGACAACAGGTTGATCACACTGGACAAGAAGATCTCTCACCAGCTCTTGCGTCTCCTTCTCTGTCGATAAACCAGGGCCAATCACCACGGCGCTCATACCGGTTGCAAGATCCAAGATCCGTTCCCGTGCTTCGAGAGACAGTGCTCCCTGTCCCCCTTCCGGCAGTGGACGGGTAATCACCTCCGTCAGCTTAATCTCCATGATAGGATTCATACTCTCAGGTATCCCCAGCGTGACTAAGCCGGCGCCAACTCTCAACGCCGCCTGGGCAGACAGGGCCGCAGCCCCGGTGTACCCGACAGATCCTGCCAGCACCAGGAGATGGCCAAAGTCACCCTTGTGGGCGTCCCCCTTCCTTGGAGGCAGCATCGGCTTTACCTGATCATTAGTCAGTGTTTCGAGCACTATCCCCTCTTCATCTATCACCTCAGGTGGGAAACCGATATCGATGACCTCCAGATTCCCACAGTACTCCCTTCCCGGATAAAGAAAATGACCCCTTTTCGGCAGTCCGAACGTGACGGTCATATCAGCCCTCACAGCCGTACCAAGCACCTCCCCCGTATCCATGTCAACCCCGCTGGGATTGTCGATAGAGACAACTCCAGCTTTTGATGCATTGATCTCTGTGATTCCATCTCGATAGAAACCCCTTACTTCCCCGGACAGGCCACTTCCAAGAAGCGCGTCTACGATCAAGCCCGCCCTCGACACTCTTTCCCGAAGTTTTTTTACTCCGGAATTGTCCTGTATTTCATTGATCTCCCGACCAAGACTCTTGAGGACATCAAGGTTGGTCCTCGCGTCCCCCTTGACCTGATCCTCCTTTGTCAGCAGGAAGATCTCGACGTCTGCACCCCGGTTCACCGCGTATCTCGCCACTACGAATCCATCACCTCCGTTGTTACCGCTCCCGCAGAGAATTACGACACGCACTCCTCTTATCGGACCAAACCTCCTGGAAATAGCATCGACTGCGCCACTCCCCGCCTTCTCCATCAGTGCAATTCCAGGGATGCCTATTTGCCGGATGGCTCTCTCATCGATATTCCTCATCTGTTGAGCGGTCGCGACCTTCATGATTGCTCTTCTTCCTCCAGAAGGTTTATCTTCTCCAACAACGGAATCAGCTCTATGATATCGTCTATGATATAATCAGATCCAGGTTCATCCACACCGAAGGTGTCTCCATATCTCGCGAATACGGTTTTGATCCCTACCTGAGAAGCGCCCACCATGTCCCTTTCGGGCCAGTCACCCACCATTATCGCCTCTTCCGGCAGGATCCCGAGCAGTCCCAGAGCTTTCTCGAAGGGTGCTTTCCCTGGTTTCAGCTGCCCGGTGTCCTCGAAGGTCAGTACGTAATCAAAAAACTGATGCAGGTTCAGATAACATAGCCTTAACCACGCCTCTCTTCGTGGAGCATCGGTAATAACGGCGAGTTTAAATCCCTTTTTCAGCAGATCGACAAGAGTATAATTCACGTGCGGATAAAGGACAAGAGCCGCTTCTCTGGCACGTCTGTAAGACACGATACCGGCCGATAACAACTTGTAATCAATCTTACCGGAACTTTCCTGCAGGAACTCGTCGAAGACTTTCTGATATTCGATCCCCTTCTCCTCGTAAATCTCGAATATCCTCTTCTTGGCCAGTTCTTTGTCCATCGACAGACCTGCATCGATCATCCCTTCTACCGCAGCCTCGATCGACATCTCTTTCATCTTCATGAAATCGACCAGAGTGTTGTCCAGGTCAAAAATAATCGCCTTTATCAATTTCCACCCTCACTTGACCACTATACCGGCATAGCCAACCACTTCACTGAAGTCGCCTGTTACATCACCTGAGTCCCTGTACATAACGACTGTCGCTTCGCTGGCGCCAAATTGTAAAGAAGCCTCTATCATCGTTGCGATCGCCACCTTTCCGCACACCGTGATGTTATCCACCTCTGTCACTTCGAGAAACCCGGCAACATCAAGGTCCCTCAATCGGTCGAGCGCCTTCCCGTCCTTCTCCCGGGTTATCTCACGGGATTCCATGTGATTCATGTCAGAACTCGCTACGATCAGGACTTCACCCTCATAGCTTTTGATTGCCGAAGAGATGATGTGGCCCAGCACCCTGCATGAGTCATGAAGTATACGATGATCTTCTCTGAATCCCAGGTTCATCAATACCGGGACGATCCTGACATCCCTTCGCCTAATCTGCAAAAATGGGATCTGGACCTCCAGTGAATGCTCAAGCCGATGAGATTCCTCATCCTCTACAATAAGCGCTCCCCCGGACAGGAGGTGATCCGCAAAATCCTCATCGATTCCCACCTCCCCGAGAGGTGTGACAAAACATCCCGAGTGGACGATCAACGCCTTACCGTACGATTCATTAAAGGAAATACGATGATTCGGACCGAGGAGGAGAACGGTGGGCGGGATATCAACGGCGGAATAGACTGCACCCTCCACAAGACCTGAATACTCATAACCTGCATGCGGGGAAACAATTCCGATCGCGGAAGAACTGGTAGCAATTTTGAGATAATCTCGAACCGTCAGCGTTAAAACGCTTTCAGAGGAAGGATAGAAGATGCCGCTCACAGCCGGTTGACGACGGTACATATCACTTTAAGGTGATGAGAAAGTCTTGGTTTGTCGAACTCGATCATGAAATGAATAAAATGGGTGGAACCTGATTTTCGTTCTTTCAGGTTTGGTTTTGTTGTCCTTCAGTTTGCCCCTACTTCGCAAATGACTGTGCGACAGGTCTTCCAATACTAATCTCGCCGTTGTCAATGCGAAGATTAAACCCGCAAGCAGGGTCAGTACAAACCCATGCCTTGTAGGTAATCGGCGCCCCATCACGTCCATAATCGGATAGAGGGATCAAAATCCCATCAGAGCATTTCTTGCATGTCGGAAAGTTCTGATCCATCATCTCAACTCACCCCCCCTCCCTCGCATATCCGGTTCCACCCAAAACCAGGTAAAATCGTTATAAATATTACATATTCGATGCATGCAGTCAACGTTTTCCAGCAGGAGTTTCGCCAGTGTATCCTTCGGGAACGCTCGCTATGCAGATTCCGGACAAGCCGGAATGACGTTGAGGGCGCGTAATACCCCTCCTTCCCTGTCATTCCAGCAAGTCGATCGAAGATCGGCGCGTCGGGAAAATGCAAAGCGATCCCTCTTCATATAAACAACAGCCAGATATGATAGATGATCAACAGGGAATAGAGTGTAATTATCCCGATAAAGACCTCTTTGATAAACCTGAAATTCTTGTGTACGCAGAGGATAAGGACACCTAATGCGGTAATCGTATACTTGATAACGAAAAAGTACCCGACACCTACGTTTAACGTGTAAGCCATCAGGAGATTAAGCTCTTCCGCTCCGCGACTGAGGTGATAGAGGGTAAAAACAGCGTCGAGGATCGATAGTAAAAGGACTATGAGTACAGCGACGAAATCCCTGATTCCGAACAGGTCGACGTAAACCTCCTGTGGGTCATTTACCCGTCTCACACCACGACGGGAACCCTTGAGGAGGTATTTTAAACGAAGCCTGGTGACCGAGTTCTTCCTCCTGTCAACTCCAGACCGTCTATTCTGAACACTCTTTTCTCCGTCAGCCATCAGAACGCAACCCGGGTAATGGATGGATAATCACTCGACATGTCACCTTTCGACAAAATCCGCTGCTACGGGGCTCCACGCTTCACAACCTGATTGTTTTGATCAAGCACAATAATTTTCGGGTGGAAGCGTTTGGCCTCCTCCTCATCAATTTGCGCGAATGCAAGAACGATGAGAACGTCTCCTACTTCTCCGAGCCTTGCGGTTGCACCGTTCAGACAAACGGAGCCACTGCCCCTCTCGCCTTTTATCACGTAAGTCTCGAATCGATTCCCGTTCGAAATGTTTCCTATTAGAACCTTCTCGAATTCCCGGATCCCCACCTCTTCCATCAACTCCTCATCGATCGTTAAGCTTCCCTCATAATCGATATTGGCTTCTGTTACGCGCGCGCGATGAATCTTGCTCTTCAAAATTCCTACGAGCATATTAAAGTTGCCTTTCTACTAAGACTCTGGAAGAGCCAGGATCACCCATCCTGGCGCAGATATAATCGGGATCGCCCCTTTGAAAACCGTATCTCAACGTCATGAGAATGACATATAAGTACCCATTACGTTAAGGGTTAGAGGCAATAAAATCAAGGTTGACGGATATATTCTCACGTCTTCAGCTTCACCTTTCTCGCCCCGGGGAAAAGGACGTTATTGAGGATCAAACGATACCCGGGTGAATTTTTGTGGAGCTCCAAGCGCGTTGGAGGGTCTCCAATTGCATGTTGTTTGTCTTCGGGGTCATGACCTCCGAGATAGGTGAAGGTCCCCCGCCCAATGTTTCCATGCACATATTTGACCCAGGGTTTTCCCTCTTCTTCCGCCAGCACGATGACGCCATCTTTCAGGGAATCTCGATTGAAGCTCGTGGTCAGGCCATAAAAATCGTCGATAACACGACGATGCGACTGTGTCAACATGCTGGCTACCGGGTCGAATTTTGCCGAAAAATCGAACAATTTGAAGGATCCGAGAGGTTTTCTCCGCGAAGTGTTGACCAGGTGACCATCGATATTTGAAAAGGCATTGATGTAAGATTTAAACTCGAGCTGAAAATTCTCAAACGCGTAAGTGTTCTGAAATAATAACCTCTCCTGGGCGTCAGGAGCCGGAGGATCACCATCGGCCTCACGAGGGACAATGTCTATCCCCCTCGCGGCCAGGGCTATCTCAAAGGTCTCTGTGGCGGAGCACATGGCAAACAGAAATCCACCATCCCTCACGTAACGATCTATCATCGCGGCTACTTCACCTTTCAGCACGGATACCTTCTGGAAACCGGTCTTCCTGGCGACTTCCTTATTAATCGACAACTCCTCAATAAACCAGTCAGTGTTACCGTAGTTGATATAAAACTTGCTGTACTGTCCAGTAAAATCTTCATGGTGGAGGTGAAGCCAGTCATATCCTTCGAGCTGACCGGAGAGGACCTCCTCATCCCAGAGAGTTGTAAACGGGATCTGGGCGTAAGTCAGGGCGAGCGTGACCGCATCGTCCCATGGTGACTTGTTCGGCGGTGTGTATATCGCCACACGCGGGGCTACCTCGAGCAGAACGGTATCCATGTTGTTACCTTCGATCACGCCGCGAACCTCGAGCGTCTGTGCCGGGGAAAGAGTTTCGTAGTAAACACCCAGGAGTTTTGCCTTGCGTACTATGCCATCGGTCTCCTGGAGGAGAAAAGATCCTCCTCTATAGTTCAGCAGCCACTCGACTTCCCATCCCCTCTGTAAGGACCAGTAAGCAAGGCCATAAGCCCGTATATGATCGGATTGCATGTGATCCATCGGCACCAGGACTCTTCCTGAAAGATCCCCTGCGGCAATGATGGATATGGTGCAAATCAGTGTAAGAACCAATTGGATTTTCTTTGTCAAAAGGTCCATCAGGTTTCTGCTCCGCAGCTAAGTGGTCCTGTCCTGCCTAATGATCATTATTTTGTTTGCGAACAATCTCCTCGAGGTCTTTGCGCGCTTTCGGCGCGATGATGCTGTCACCGTGATCAAGTATGACCTGCTCGAGGTAGGTCTTGGCCCTGTCCAACTCTCCCAGATGCCGCCACAGGATATCCGCAATCTCCCACTCGGCAAGCGGCACAAGCCTGTGATCCGGGAACGAATCGACTATCTCATCGAAAAAGACAATGGCCTCCTCGAATCTATTGGCAGCCCTGTATGTCCTTGCCTGATAATAAATGACATCCGGGGCAATTGGGGTTAGCGACGCATTCTTTCGAAGGGATTTAAGGAGTTTAAAAGGTTTATCATGATCTCCAATTCGAGAAATTAATCTCAACTCTATCAGGTCACGTGCAACAGCAAAATCCGTGCTCGTATCCTTCTCGAGCCACGTCAATGCCTCGATAGCGTCATTCGCCCGAAGGTGATTGGTCTTCTTCGAAACCCTCTCGAGAACCTTTTTTCCACCTTCGATTCGACCCGCGAGGATCAGGGCTGCCCCCTGAAAAAACATCACTTCGATCTCTTTATCTCCGTGCATACCGGAAGCGTCCGCTCGATTTCCCTCTTCTGCCGCTTCCTCATAATCCCCGAGAAACACCAGGGCTTCCATGATCGCGATACGTGCGTCGAAAATAATGTCGACTCCCCGTCCACTATCTATTGTCCTTCTGAACCACTCGAGGGCCTCCTTCGGCCGATGTCTATCGTAAAGCGCGATTTCCCCGAGCGAGAAATAAACCCGGCTCGATACGATTGAATCGGGGTTCGCTTCGAGGACCTCTCGATAAATTCGTCCGGCCTCACCGGGTCTCCCATTCAGCCTCGATAGGTGCGCGGCTTCGAGATCAAAAATGATCTTCCTGGCCGGATCGAGAGCGCCCAGCAGACGGCAGGCCTTTATCCCCTCTTCAAAGACGCTGCTCTCTTCACAGATTCTTACGAACCTGAGGAGCTCTCCCGTTCCCATATCGGGATCCTGTTCTGCCAGCTCTTTGAGGACTCTATAAGCCCTGTCCAATTCTCCTTCATGGACATATAACGTCGACAGGAGCTTGAGAAAGCGGGGCGCACTCTTTCTCCGGTCGATATATTCTTCGACCAGGTCTATAGCTTCTCTGCCGGGCAGCAACTTTTGGAGGGCTTCAATCCGGGCCGTGGCAAACGATACCTCCTCCGGAGACGATTGCAGGACGTTTAACGCCTCGACGAGAGATTGTTCATACCTCCCTGTCTGAAGGTAAAGATCGCCCAGCTCCCTGGAGAACAGAAATGGTTCGTTGAGTTCCTTCCGACATTCATGGAGAACCTCTTCGGCAAGGTCATAAAGCTCGAGCGGGAGAAGTATAGCATAAAGATTACGGTACGTTTTTTCGTTTCTATTTCTGTTATCCTGGTAGAGCTGAATGGCTGACCGGATCACATCCTGTTCTCCAGTTCGAACGGCCATGTTCAGAAATTGCCTGAAGATGAGGGTGTCACGCGGATAGAGCTGGAAGCTCTCCTTGAGAAAAGCCAGGTAAAGGCCTTCGTCATCGATATTGTTGTGTACACGTTCGAGCCCATACAGGATTTTTCGATCCCTCGGATACAGACGACCTATTTCGAGATAGACATCTCTGGCCTCGGCCCATCGGTTCTCCCGTTCTAACCGTGTCGCGGTCCTGAGGGCACTCTGGAGCTCCTCCCGGCTCTGACCGGCAAGGTTAGCCCCCCAGACGGGTACAATGACTATAAATAGCGCTATGGTCAACCCCTTACCCACGTGCCTGAATGAAATTGTCAATTCCCTTTTTCCCTGTAGATCTGTTTCATGAGCTCATCAAAATAGATACGTATCGCGTCGCGATATCCCTCCGGGAATTCCCAACCGGCCATCGGGAACACCCCATCACCCGTAACATCCTCATCCCGGTAGACATCCATCGACAGGGGAGGCGGTGAGGACGGCAAATAAGGTCGCGGTCTTTCGGCCTCCCGCTTTCTCGAGAAATCTCGTTTTCTGAGCGACTTTTCAGCGTCCAGGAGTCGAGAGTAAATCTTCCTCTGCTGCTCCAGCATCTCCTTATCGATCCTGCCTTCACTCAGGTCTTCCGCCACACTCTTCATGTCTTCAGCTATTTGATCTATACTACCGAGGAGCCCGGACTCACCTGACAGGTCGTCCTGTATGGATTCGAGACCCTCCTGGATTCGTCGCTGCTCGGCTGCCATTCGGAGCAATTGCTCTGAATAGTACTGATCCAGGCCCGGTCTACCGGAAAGCGGGAGCGGAAACATCCCGGTCATCTTTTCATTGAGCGCCGCCTGTGACCTCGCCAGTTCCATCATCTGCTGGAAGGCTTTCTCGAATCCTGCCCCGGAAGAAGATTTCATCATCGACTCTTTATCTCTCATCAGGGAAAGGATAGCTCCATTCAGGCTTTTCAGCGCTCCCCTGATATCATCCTTCGTGGCAGGGGTCACGTTCCCTTTCGATTCGATCTGATGAGATATCCGGCGCATCAGGTTGAGCGCGCTTCCTATCTTCTGCCCGACATCCCTCCCTATAAAATAAGTATCCTCGGTCGAGCGGAACAATCGCTCCGCCGTCTTCTCAAGACCCTCCTTCAGAGCGCTCTGGTCCGCAATGAACGAATCGATCGAAATCTCCCCGGCATCCTCATTCGGCAAGGTACCGTACAATTCTTCCTCGGAGGACGAAAGGGCCAGGAGGTCATCGACGGCACGGTCGATCACATCTGCCATCTCCTTCTTCCATTTCATACCTAGACCCTCTCGTATCTCCTCGAGACCCTTCTTGAGATGATCCAATTCCACCTCTATCTCCTCTCCTCTCCTCACGGCGTCTTTTAAATCCCCACCACCTATCGTCATTGCCATCTTATCCATACCGGACCGAACCTGTAGATTCTCGATCTCCTCCGTCAGTTGGTCGAGTTGATCGGAGACCTCCCCCTCCCCTTCCTCTCGCAGCTCACCCGAAGTGCGCGCCATATCCGACATCAACCTGTCCATATCCGATGCTATAGATTCTTCCTCACTCCTCCATCTTTCCAATTTCGATCGGTCATCCCCGCTTTCCAGCTTCTCGAGGAGTTTTTGCTGCCTCTCCAGGACATTCGATGCCTCCTGAACCAGTGAGTCGAGACGCTGCTCCATCTGAAGCCTCTTGAGCGCCCGGTAAGTCTTATCGAGACCTTTCAAGAAGTCCTCTTCAGAGAACTTCAATTCCTCCAGTGCCCTCTCCAGCAATGATCGATCGACCTTCTCGAGCGCTTTTCTCAGCTCCTCGATCGCGGACATCATTTCCGGTGTCCCAACTTCCCGAAACAGTCTTGAGACTTCCTCGGCTCTCCTGAGGACATGTGGACTGATTCCACCCTCCCTCCTTAATTCTTCGACCCTATCCTGAAACCGATTCGCAATCGTCTTCAACTCACGTGAAAGTTCCTCCTGTTTCTTATGGATCTCCGCGGCCCCTTTTCGACCCTCCCAGTCCACTTTCCCCGAAGCCTCTATCTCTCTCTCCAACGTTTCGATGGCATCCTTCAATAGATTCGTCTTCTCCATTAGTTCTCTGACTCCACCGGACACATCTTCTATCTCTCTCTGGCGCCTGCTGAAGATTTCGAAAACGGTCGGCAGTGAAAACAGATATTCTCTGCTCCAGCCACTTTTTGGACCGGTGATCCTGTCATTGTCACGGATTCGTCCCCTGTAACGCACTCTCTCTCCAGGAAAAAGGCCCAGTCTTTTCAAATCCCACTGGTAATCGATTACGGTATCCCTTGTCCCACTACCAAATGAAGCGACCGCGATGGTTCGTCGATTCTTCTCCTCCCCCTCCCTGGACTCAACAGTGCAGTGGATGTCCAGGTCCAGAAGGCCAAAATCATCGCCGGCACTGAACCTGAGGGTCTCCTCGAGATCGCCTCCCAGTTCCGCATCGGCTCCGGGAATAACGACCCTTACCTCCGGTTTCCTGTCACTCAGAACACGGAGCGAATAGGTGATACCCTTCTCACTCTGAATATCGGATGTGTCGACCAGAACAACGTGAAAACTGTCATTTTCCGTAAGGGGAAAGCCGCCGGTGAAGTACAACCGATCTGTTATTTCGAGCTCGATATCTCCTTCACCGGTAAAATCAAGAAAAGCCCGTTTGAGACCATTACTCCCGCGTCCTGACAGTTCAATCCTTCCACCTTTCAGGTTGACCAATTCCCTTGTCCCCCTGCCCACCTCCCTCGATGGAAGACCGGTGTAAGCAGGTGGAATGATCCCGAACCTCAGTTCCGTTACTGCCGGCCGCTCAATAACTTTCACGTCATAGACAGGGCTTTTTCTCTTACCCTCGGTTACAAAGTACCGAAAGGTCTTGTCGATGGCTCCTACGTCAAAACGGTATGAAAGACCATCTCCGGTCGTCATTTCATTTCCATCCGATCGTTCCACTCCGTACATAAGATGAACGTAAGGCTCCAGCTGACTGCTCCCTGTCGGAGCGCGAACTTCGATCGAAAGACTGTCTCCCCTCATTACATCGATATAACCGGGATGGACCGTGAGGTCCCAGGTCCGCTCGGCTCGATATAGCGACAACGGGCTCATCATCCTCTCGACGGACGGCGCCAACGGAAGAGGCCACTTCAGGATAAGGCCGGAACAAATAGCCAGCAGGCAGCTCAGCACACCCGCTATGAGGACCGTTGAAACATTCCGTACCGGGAGTTCCAGCCTGCTAGCTACTACATCACTTCTCAGCCGCCCAAGGATGTCGGCCGCGCTTCCTATGGCCTTCTTTCGGAGGGAGTTTGAATATCCCCACCTGTCAGACAAGCCTGTCCCTTCATCTTCCATGGCGGCGGTGAGACGTCCATAAAAAGCGGGTATCGATCTCTCTAACTTGCGGGATATCTCGATCGAGTCGACCGATCGCATCAGCGGAAGAATAATCCAACTGCAAACGGCAATGCACTGGAGGGCAAGAATAAGGAGGAGGATTGCCACGATGACCACAGAGTCCGGTACTATGAGTGCATCGAGATAGAGGGCAAGAACCGCCAGTAACAGGAAAAGGGAAAGATTGGAGAAGACACCATGGACCACGCCGGTATTTCTGGCTCGATCGCTGTAGGTCTCGAGTCGACCCCTGATATATTCTTCAGGAAATTCCATCACTTCACATTGCACTTAGGCAACCCCGTGCGATTGGAGTTAGCCTGTTAGTGCGTCAATGCGTATAGAAAGACGTTAACCCCCATTTTCAAAGCAGCCTCCCGTTTCTCCGGCGGATCCCCGTGAACCTCAGGGTCCTCCCATCCATCTCCGAGGTCGGTGTTGAAGCTGTAAAACAGGACCATCCTCTCTCCATAAAATATCCCATAACCTGCGGGTGGTCCTCCATGATGCTCGTGGATCTTCGGGAGGCCATCCGGAAATTCGAAAAAGATATTGTAGACGATGTGATCAAGCGGGATTTCGACAAGCTCCCTTTCGGGGAAAACACGCCTTATCTCCCTCCTGAAAGACTCATCCATGCCAAAATTGTCATCCGCATGAAGAAAACCCCCGCCGGTCAAATAATCGCGTAAACGCCTGATCTCCTCCTCTGTGAATCGAACATTTCCGTGACCGGTCATGTAGAGGTAAGGATAATTGTAAAGGTCTTTGGATGTAAGCCTGATCCTTGCCTCCTTATCAGAGACAGGGATACCGGCCCTCTCCCGAATAGCCTCGAGAAGATTGGGGAGAGATGATGGATCGGAATACCAGTCTCCTCCTCCATCGTAGATTACACGGGCAATCGTAAAGGGGGATACAGGCTCCTGGGGGCAGACCCTTTCTGTATAGATGATACATGCCATTAGTGCTGCAAGGAGAGAGAGAAATGGCTTCAAACGTCACTCTCCTTATTGTCGCCCATCAAGGATATCACCATTTTATAGGCCTGGTTCCGACCGACTTCAAACGTATCGATAACCTCACGGCATAAGTCCTTCGCTGTCACACCACCCGCCCGCAAATGCCGGCGGATAAAACGAATTATCTCACCCTCGTCTACTGCCTCTTTAGCACCCTCCACGAGTATGACTACCTCACCCTTCACACCGGATGACCAACTCGAACAGTAATGACTCGCAAGAAACGAGAGGCGTCCTCGCTTGAAATCCTCGTGGATTTTTGTTACCTCCCTGCCAACAACCGATTCCCTGTCTCCAAGCACCTCCACCATCGATTCAAGATCCCTCCGCAGCCTTTTCGGTGAATCCAAAAAAATCAGTGTCTCTTTCCTCCCCTTGACCTCTTCGCAGACCTGCTTCACTCCCGTTATATTACGGGGAAGATATCCGAGAAAAGTGAACGGTATTGTCGGCAGACCGGAGACCACCAACGCAGTCAGGACGATCGACGCCCCGGGGAGTGGAATGACCTTGACACCCTTCTCGATTGCAGCCCTTACCAGGTAAAATCCTGGATCCGCAATCGTTGGAGTTCCGGCGTTGGAGACCAGCGCCACATCCCTGCCCCCCCCGAGTATCCTGAGTATCCCCTTCGCAGCAGCGATCTTATTGTGGTCATGATAGCTTAGCGTCCCGGTCTTAATCCCGTATTTCGTGAGGAGATTTCTCGTCCGGCGCGTATCCTCACAGGCTATCCGATCCACCTCCCTCAGGATTCTCAGCGCCCTCAAGGTAATATCCTCGAGGTTCCCTATGGGGGTGCTTACGATATACAGGTCTCCCATCTCAAATCTCCAGTGAGCGCTGCCCTCTTATTACTTATCTAATATACCCTGAAACGTGGATAAAGTCCCGACCTGCGGTTCGGTGAACAACATACCGTCTTTGATGGACTGAGGTGAAGACTGGAGGCAAATAAAAAGCGGTAAATGGTCTGATGCCAGGCTGAACAGATCGTGATCATAACCTTCAACAACGGTTAACCCTTGCTCCGAGACGATTCAGTTTCTCCTCGAGAACTTCATAACCACGGTCAAGATGATAGATACGACTAATCTCTGTCTTTCCATCGGCTACGAGGCCGGCGAGCACAAGGGCGGCACTGGCCCGCAGGTCGGAGGCCATCACCTGCGCGCCTGTCAGAGTAGTACCCCCCGTCACAAAGGCGGTATTGTTTTCTATCCTTATCATCGCCCCCATCCTGATCAGTTCAAAAGCGTAAATGAAGCGGTTCTCGAAGATGGTCTCGGTCATGGTGCTGATACCCGGGAGCGTGGAGGCCAGCGCCACGAGTTGGGCCTGCATGTCGGTTGGGAATCCCGGATAGGGTGATACCCTGACCTGAAAAGACCGATAGTCTGTACCAGGCATGACAGTGATAAAACTCTCTCCGTCCTCGATCTGAAAACCGGAACCTCTCAAGACATCCGTAACCGCCGACATATGCGATGGTTCGCAGTGCGACAACCTGACCTCTCCACGCGTTATTGCCGCGGCGACGGCAAGTGTTCCGGCCTCAATACGGTCCGGTATGACATCGTGATGGACAGGATGAAGTGAATCGACACCCTCTATAAATATACGTGAACTTCCAGCGCCCGTGATCCTCGCGCCCATCCCGTTGAGGAACCTGCATACATCGACAACTTCAGGCTCCAGAGCGGCATGTTCAATCGTCGTCCTCCCTTCTGCAAGGACCGCGGTGATCATCACCTGAATCGTCGCGCCAACGCTGCTCCCTTTGGGACCCTCGAGGTCGATCGTGCCGCCACGTAACGAGTTGGTCTCGACATCGACATATCCATGCTCCACCTTGACCTGGGCGTTCAGCGACTCAAGACCGTGAATGTGGAGGTCTATCGGCCTTGGTCCAATAGCGCATCCACCCGGTAGAGAGATCCTGGCGTGACCCATCGTCGCCAGCAGTGGGCCGAGTACATAATAGGATGCCCGCATGGTCTTCACCAGCTCATAGGGCGCTTCCCACCCGGAGATTCGTGATGTATCGACCTCGAGACAGCGATCTTGAAATTTCACGGTCGCGCCAAGATTTTCGAGTACCCTGGTCATTGTCCTGACATCTCTGAGGTCGGGGACATTTCCGATGGTGCAGACATCACGTATCAGAAGGGTCGCGGCCATTATCGGCAGGCAGGCGTTTTTCGCCCCACTGACCGCAACTTCCCCCTCAAGACTATTGCCGCCTTCAATGACAAACTTTTCCATTACTCTCCCGCCTTCCTCGCCAGGACGATACGTTCAATTCCGTTCAGATCTTTTTCGATGGCTATCATGCTCAATCCCGGGGTTCCATCGATCAGGTTCGCTGTTTCCTCACCCTGCTTATCACCCACCTCGATCGCAAGGATACCATCGGCTTTCAAGTAATCGGCAGCACCCGTCACTACCTTTCTGATGATCATCAGTCCATCATCCCCCGAGAAGAGAGCGACTGGCGGCTCGTGGTCTTTCACCTCTTTCGGCAGGTTATCCCTCTCCTTTTCCGGTACGTAAGGCGGGTTCGAGACGATCAGATCAAAAATTTCCTGATTTCTAATCGGTTGAAAGAGGTTGCCTTGAACGGGGAAAAACCTGTAAGACAGCCCGAGTGAGTCCGAATTTTTGTGTGCAACACGGAGCGCATCCAGTGAGACATCAGTCACCACGGCCGTGCTTTCGGGCAACTGGTCGAGAATGGCAAGGGAGATGGCACCCGAGCCTGTACCTATATCGAGAAAATGGAATTCTTCGCTTCCACTTCGGTCTGTGAAAGGTCCTTCAACCAGGGCCAGTATTTTTTCCACCAAGACCTCTGTTTCAGGGCGTGGCACCATAACCCTGGGATCGACATGGAGCTGAAGACCATAGAATTCGGATTTTTCCGTGATATAATCGACGGGCATCCCCCTCGCACGGTGCCTCAGATATTTTCTCATCGTCGACAGCTCCGGCTCCCCTATGGGTCTATCGAACCAGAGATAGAGATCGATCCGCTGGCAGCCCAGAACGTCCGAAAGGAGGATCTCTGACGTCAGCCTTGGGCTTTCTATCCCCTTTTCCTCCAGGTATCCGGTGCTGAGACGGAGAACGTCAATGACTGCCAGCTGATTTTGTGCGCTCATTTTATGCCACCGGGTGTGTGAGGATTTCTCAGTTATCTGAAAGAGTGGACGATAACCGTTCCGCGATGTCGGCCTTTCGAAGAGAATCGATCAATTTATTGACATCGCCATTCATGATCTCCTCTAACTGGTACAGGGTCAGGTTAATCCGGTGATCCGTTACCCTCCCCTGTGGATAATTGTATGTCCGGACCTTCTCGCTCCTGTCACCAGATCCAACTATCTTCCTTCGCATATCCCCGACCTCCTGCCGCTGCTCTGCCATTTTCAAGTCCAGGAGGCGTGCCCTCAGTACCTTCATGGCCTTTTTCCTGTTCTTCAACTGCGATTTTTCATCCTGACACTGCACTATCAGGCCGGTGGGGATATGAGTCAACCTCACAGCGGAATCGGTAGTGTTCACGCTCTGTCCACCCGGTCCCGATGATCTGTAGACATCGACCCGAATATCTTCTTCGTCGATCTCGATTTCAACCTCATCCGCCTCCGGGAGGACTACGACAGTGGCTGCAGAAGTGTGAATCCTGCCGCTGGATTCGGTCTCAGGAACTCTCTGAACGCGATGCACACCGTTTTCGTATTTCATGAGGCTGTAGACACCATTCCCGGGGCACGAGAGACCGAAGACGATTTCCCGGAACCCTCCGACCTCGGTCGCGTTGGAGTTCATGATATCCATTTTCCAGCCCATCTTATCCGCGTACCGACCATACATCCTGAAGAGGTTCGTGACGAAGAGGCTTGCTTCATCCCCACCTGTCCCGGCCCTGATCTCGACAATGACATCCTTGTCATCTGAGGGATCGGGCTCCAGGAGCAATTCCCTGATCCTTGAATCCAGCTCATCCCTCCGGGCCGTCAATTCCCCGATCTCCTCCCGTGCCAAATCCACCAACTCCTGGTCTTCTCCCTCTTCTATGATCGTCTCGTCATCCTGGATCCTGGAGATGGTATCCCGGTATTCGCCGTACAGCTCCATTATGCGGGATAATTTCCCGAATTCCCGGGCCAGCTCTTCATATTTCTGACGATTGGCAACGGTTTTCGGATCTGACAGGAGAAGACTAATCTCGTTATACCTCTCCTCGACCTCCTGTAGTTTTTTTATCATTATTACCACCTTGATTGGCTAAAGGGAAAGCGGGATGCAATTCGACGACAAAGGGGTGTGGGCTGGCTAAACAGGGGTAAGGTATTGGCTCATTAATGACGGGCGAATCCTTGTCATTTAGCTTCTTCTTCCTTCGCGACTTTCTCTTTTCGACCTTTTCCAGCACGACCATACTTCATCTCGAACTTCTCAACCCTGCCGGCTGTATCGACAAGTTTTTGCTTCCCCGTATAGAAAGGGTGGCACTGGGAACAGATTTCCACGTGAAATTCCTTTTTTGTCGAAAAGGTTTCGATGATGTTGCCACAGGCGCAAGTCACATGGCATTGCAGATATTCCGGGTGAATTTCTTTTTTCATGACCTATACTCCCTCATTCTATTTTATCTATCAGCCTATCCGGAGATATGGCTATATTTCAGGGTAAAAGATTAACGAATTGACCCCTAAATATCAAGGTTTATAGTTTAACTGGAGTTTCATCATTTTCATGGATTGACTTACACTGAAACATGCACCTTTTGAAGCTCCTCGTTAGATTTAAGCGCCCCGTGGCTTACCACGGGTCACTTATAAATGCAAGGAATAGGACATTGCTGACTTCGCTCCCGTATCCTTCGGGAACACTAGCTATGCAGATTCCCGACGCGCGGAGTTTATCCTGGCTCGTCCAGGATCTGCGGGAATGACGGAGACGGAGGTCATTCCGGGTTATCCGGCTCCTCGTCATTCCTGCTAGACTGCCCCCTGAGGATTATACACTCACTCGTGGTCATGTTTCAGTGCTCCTCTATTTTTCGCCTCACGTTTCCGTCGACACCTTTCGAAGAGGAAGGCAGATCAGGGCAACGAGAAGGACAATCCATGAGAGGTAGACGACCAGGTCACCATGCCTCTGATAGTAAGTACCTGTATCCCTCGCGCGGATATCCCCGGAAATTACCGTCTTTGTGAAGATGGGAGTACTCTCGGTAATCCTCCCCAGGGGATCAACGATCATGGTGATGCCGGTGTTCGCGGACCGCCCGATATAGATCCTGTTCTCTATGGCCCTCAGGGGAAGCACAGAGGCATGCTGGTAGGGTGCCGATGTCCTCAGGAACCAGGCGTCATTGGTGATGTTCAGCAGAAAGTTGGCTCCTTCAAGGCAGAATTGTCTTGAGAGCTCCGGGAAGATAGACTCGAAGCAGATCAGGACACCAAAGTTCCCCGCATCGACATCGAACAGCGTAAACTCTTCTCCGGGAGAAAAATGACCGCCTCCATACTTAATATCTCTCAAACCCGGGAAAAGGCTTTCATAGGGAAGTTTCTCTCCAAATGGAACCAGCTGGATCTTGCTGTATCGCTTGAAATCCATTTGACCGGTCGGACGGAACAGAAAAGCCGAGTTGTAAGTGAGATACTTGTTCTCCCCGACCTGTTCGTAATCCTGAGAACCAACGAGATAAGGGATACCTGAAGAAGCAACAAGTCGGGACACTCTCCCTCGATAGATCTCGTTGTGTCGGATATAGGCCGGCACGGCGGTCTCCGGCCAGACGACCAGGTCTGGCCCGGCTTTCAAGGCTTCCCTGGATAACTCCTCGAGGATCATGATCGTTGAGTCCCGAAATGAATGACTCCACTTCCGGTCCTGGTCGATATTCGGCTGGATCAGAGAGATCTTTACCTCCTCTCCATCCAGGAGATCCTCCCTGTCGAAACAGTAAACCCCGTAGACGACCGGGATAAGAATGGTCAGAGCGAGGAAAGAGGTCGAAACTGCCCGTGATCGCCCGGAACGGGTTAACGTGGTATAAATCAGAGAGTTGACGAGGACGATCCAGAAACTGACACCGTACGGGCCGCTCACTCCAGCGATCTGGAGCGGTAGAGGATGGTAAGACAAACTGTAGCACAACTGCCCCCACGTAAAAGCAAGCTCGCCGATGGCGCGAAAATGCTCCAGTGTGATCCACAGGGATGGACCGACCAGCCAGAGCGGTAGCGATGCCCGTTTCCACAGGAACTCCAGACCAAATAGAAAGATGAGTGGAAAGAAACTCAGGTAGAGTACCAGTGCGATAAAACCGGCTATGGAGAAGAGGGTGACCCAGTAAAGGAGGGATATCCAGAAAAAAATACCGACCAGAAGACCGCCACACACAAGCTGACCGGTCTCTTCGGCATATTTCACGAAGAAAAATAGTGGAACAAGGGCTATGAAGGGGGGGATCAAGAGATCGAACGGAGGAAAAGATAAGGTTAACAGCACGCCAGACGCAATCAGGAGCCATATATTAGGGAGTCGCTTCGTGTGGGTCTGACTCATCCTTTTCTCTTGCGGTCAGCCAGCTCCTTAAGGTACCTTCCTATTTTATCCTCGAGTTTCCCACGGTCCACCTTCCCTGCTATCGGCACCATAAAATCCTCGATCAGGTCCGAGCAAAGGATGCGAATGACCGTCAATACGATGGAACGCAGGTCTACCTCTTCTGAACAGACACGAACAGCGCATCTGTCCAGGGCCATTCTGTCGATCTGAACCGATAAGATATTCCCCTCTTTGACGAACTCTATGATTTCCATATGTTGCGGAGGTTCATGAAGATGTACTTCAGGCACATAGCCTTCTTTTTCGAGGAGAGACTCGATCACACTCAGAAAATACTCAGCCTCGTGCGTCTTGACTTCGACTTCATATTCATATAGGTCATTCATTTCTATCCTCCCTCGTTATGATCCAGCAATCGATTTATTCTGCACTATTCTTTCCGTCGTTTTCCCTCCCCACCCCTCTCGAATATGGGGACGAGGATAATAGGTGACATCAATGTTGTGATAAAGGTCATCATGATCGAGACACCGAATATGTCGAGATTGATTGCGCCGCTTGCCAGCCCTACGCCTGCCACGATCAGCGCCACTTCTCCCCTGGGCAGCATCCCGATTCCGATCCGAAAACCACCGATACGGTTGAAACCGACGGCAAGTGCCGGGACCCCGCAACCGAAAACCTTTGAGACAACGGCAATGAGACTGATGACCAGGCCAAAGAGTAGGACATTTGTCATGGCCCCAAAATCGACCAGCATCCCCATAACGACGAAGAAGATCGGGACAAACGCCTGGTATACAGAACGAAGGGAGTCCTCGAGATGTTCGGCGATATCCGTGTTCGACAGGACGAGGCCCGTCATATAAGCCCCGATAATCATGGCCAGGCCGAACATCTCAGTAATAGCCGAGATGAGGAAACAGAGAGAGAGACCGAGGACCAGCAAGGCACCATCAGACTTAAACCACCTGAAAAACTTCGCGACCTTCTTCGAGAAGAGGATCCCGATCGCTGTAAGACCTAACCAGAAGCCAAAGGCTTTGAGCGCCAGCATGCCGATCTCGCTCGTACTGAGGACGCCGGCCCTGGCTATACTCACGACTATGGCCAGTATCAGTATCCCGATAACGTCGTCAACCACCGCACCAGCCAGGATCGTGACACCTTCGGGTGTTGAAATCTTACCGATATCACTCAACACCCTCGCAGTTATTCCGACGGAGGTCGCCGTTAAAATAGCGCCCATGAAGAGTGCGACCGGGTCCATGAAGCTTTCAGCAAATCCGAAGTATACGGTGGCCAGATTACCCAGGGCAAATGGGAAGATAACTCCACCCAGAGCGACAATGAAAGCAGGCCCCCCATAGCGAAGGAACTGCTGTAGATCGGTCTCGAGTCCTGCCATGAAGAGTAATACGACAACGGCAACCTGGGCAATCACCCAGAGCTCAGAGGAGACAGGAATGAGTGATACTTCACCCGATCCATGTGGAATGGGGAAAAGTATATTGAGCCCCTCTGGCAGCCCTGGGATGGTTATCAGGTTCCCCAACGCAAAGGGTCCCAGGATCATCCCCACGACCAGCTCTCCAAGGACAGCGGGCTGTTTCAAATAACGCTCGCATATCTCCGCGGCTATCTTGGCAAAGAAGAGGATTACTGCGAGCTGCATAACGAGATGTGTGGTTATTTCAAGGATTCCATGTTCCTCCAAGCGACCAACCTCCTTTCTTCGCTTTAGTCTGACACCTTCTTATCCTTTTCCGAGAGCCAGTTCCGCTATCTGGACGGCGTTGAGGGCGGCTCCCTTCCGCAGGTTGTCTGCCACGACCCACATGAGGAGCCCTCTGTCGGACCACCTGTCCTTCCGCAGCCTCCCCACTCTCACACCGTCCTTACCCGCGATATCTACCGGTGAGAGTGATTGAAGATCGTGCTCTCTTCCCACGACCTCAACACCCGGAGCCTTTTCGAGGGACCGTTCCACATCGGAGAGGTCAATGGGATCTTTCGTCTCCAGGTAGACGGCGATCGAATGAGACCTGAAAACAGGGACCCTGACGGAAGTCGCGGATATCGCGAGATCATCCTTACCGAAAATCTTGCGGGTCTCTTCCATCACCT
Organism: uncultured Gemmatimonadota bacterium; assembly: GCA_964442125.1. GTDB lineage: Bacteria > Gemmatimonadota > CAZMKB01 > CAZMKB01 > CAZNLH01 > CAYTWO01. Next base: position 13,624 of record CAYTWO010000009.1, on the reverse strand, counting down.
TTTCTTCCTCGAAATAATAGCCATCCTCGAGCAGCCTGTCGATTCCCGGCCAGAGATTGAAGGCAATCCCGGAAGGTTTTCCTTCGATGCAACTGCGAGTCTCCTCGACAAGCCTCTCCCAATCACTTCGACCCGCACCCGAAATCGATTGGTAGGTCGAAACGACAAGACGACGTATCGGTGAGAGGAGATGGATAGGGTAGATCGCAACGGCCAGCTGGATCACCGTACAATTCGGGTTCGAGATCAGCCCTTCGTGAGCCGCTACCATGTGCGAATTGACCTCCGGCACCACCAGCGGGACATCGGGTTCGCGTCTATAAGCCGAGGAATTGTCGATTGTCAGGGCTCCGGCACTTCTTGCCACAGGTACGAATTTTCGCGAGGTGTCCGCTCCCGCCATGAAGAAAGCAACATCCACGTCACGGAACCGGGCGTCCTCGGCCGGTTCGATCCGGAGCGTTCGTCCCCTGAATATCTTTTCCTTCCCCCCCGACCTCTCCGAGGCATATAGCTTCAGCTCCCCTATATCGTAAGGGCGTTCTTCAAGGATCGATATGAGTTCGAGACCCACAAGACCAGTGGACCCGACGATCGCTACACTCGAGAAAGCCATTCTAACACTCTACCAGTTTTTTGTGGAGAAATTTCAACACAGACTGAACCTCACCTGTGGGCAGGTAGAAGGTACAGCGCCGATCAGATGTGTTATATCCGATGAGTTCATATCCTTCACCCCGCAGGGAATCGATTGCCGGCCCAAAGACACCATCGAAAGGTTCCGTCTCCTGTGTAATAACTGTAACGGAACCGCAGAGCCGGGTATGATCCATGATCGATGGGAATTTATTCTCCAGCATGACGAGCACAGAATCTGCTTCAGATGTACCTTCGTTTCTAAAAACCATGAATATATGAGATTCCTTTCCCTCCCCCGGTGTCATACGATTGATGCACAGGGGAGAAAACCCCAGATCGATGATTCGAGGCGCTACCTCGGCCCTGATCCGCTTCGCCCACTTTTCTTCGATCCCCCAGAGGAGAATGAGTGCCGATTCCCAACTCAATCCCAATACGGGTCGATCGATTACAGAGCCCTCTCCTCCAACGGAGGTCCCCTTTCCCTCCTTGAACGATGACTTAAGAAAGATCTGAATATCGTTCTTCCTGGCATACTCCACGGCATCACTCTTCATGACAACTGCGCCAGACTTTGAGAGATCTTCAAGTTCGTCGTACGAGAGCTGATAGAGCTTGATAGCGTCCTTCACGACCCGTGGGTCGGCCGTATATATTCCGTCCACATCCGAATAGATCTCGCACCGCTCCGCTGACAGGGCGGCGGCCAGAGCGATCGAGGTCGTATCTGACCCACCGCGTCCCAGGGTGGTGATTTCCTTTTCCCTGCTGACACCCTGGTAGCCGGCCACTATCACGATCTTGCCCTTCTCAAGCTCATCCGTGATTCGTTGAGCCCTGACCTCGACGATCCGCGCCCTGGTGTGGCTATTATTCGTGATAATCCCGCTCTGGGAACCCGTAAATGATATTGCCTGATAACCGAGGTCGTTGATCGCCATCGACAGGATGGCCATCGCGATCCGCTCGCCGACGGAGAGGAGCATATCGAGTTCTCGGGAACTGGGTTGAGAGGAGACCTCCCTCGCAAGGGATAGAAGTTCATCTGTCTGGTTTCCCATGGCGGATATGACAACAACCACTCCATAACCCTTCTCGCGAGTCTGAACAATCTTTCTCGCGACGCGCTTCAGCATATCCACATTGGCTACAGAACTCCCGCCATATTTCTGGACAATGATTCCTGCTCTGCTATCGCCCATGAGTGATAAATACCTCGGTCAGACCTGGAGTGCCTTGATTCGATCGATCGCCTCCTCGAGACGTGCTTCACCCACCGTGAGCGCGAACCTCAGGTATCCCTCACCAATAGCGCCAAAACCCACCCCCGGTGTAGCAACGACACCACTCGATTCCAGGAGCAACTTTGCAAATCCCATCGAATCATGCCCGCCCGGAACCTTGCACCAGACATAAAAAGTCCCCCTCGGTTTCTCTGCATTCCAACCCATTGCATGAAGTCTGTCGACAAACAGGTCCCGTCGCCGTTCGAAGACACCTATGTTCTCTCGAAGTTCTTCCTCACAGTTGTTGAGTGCTTCTACACCCGCCCACTGGATGGCCGAAAAGAGCCCGGAATCAACGTTCGTCTTTACCTGTCTCAGTCCGCTGATTATGTCACGGTTCCCGACAACGAACCCGATCCTCCATCCCGTCATGTTGTAAGATTTTGAAAGGGAATGAAATTCAACCCCGATATCCATACCCCCCTCTGCTTCCAGGAGCCCCGGAGACCTGTAACCATCGAAGGTCAACTCGGAATAGGCCGTGTCACTGCACAGGATGATCTGTCTCTCCCTGCAGTAGTCAACTATCGCCTGGAAATCTCCAGGGTCTAATGTAGCCGCGGTTGGATTATTCGGATAATTGATGAACATGAGCTTCGAGTGGGTGGCGACATTCTCTGGTATCGCTCCAAGGTCTGGTAGAAATCCACGTCCGGGATCGAGAGGAAGAACGAATGGAGTCCCTCCGGCGAAGATCGTACCAGCCCTGTAGACGGGATACGCCGGATCGGGACAGAGGACGACATCTTCAGGGTTGATAAAAGCCAGAAAGATGTGGGCAATCCCCTCTTTGGAACCGATTGTGACCAGGACTTCCTCATCAGGATCGGGGTGAACACCGTATCGACCTTCGCACCATGATGATATCTCCTCCCGAAACTCCCGAATCCCGGAGTACGGGGGATAATGATGGTTCTCGCTTCGTGAAACCTCCTTCTTCAACCTCTCGATAATCTTTTCAGGGGTTGGCATGTCGGTGTCACCGATACCCAGGTTGATGATATCCATCCCTTCCGAAATCGCCTTCATCTTCATCTTGTCGAGCGTATCGAAGAGATACGGCGGCAGCATCGAAAGACGGTTTGAATATTGTAAGTTCGACATTCCTGAATTCATCACTCCTTCTCCGTTTTCGCTCTCTGATCGCCGATCAGGCTTTTCATGGTATAGAGACCCGGACCTCTGCCGATCAGCATCTTTGCCGCGAAGAGAGCGCCCCGGGCAAACACCTTTCGGCTGTGAACCCGGTGAGTTATTATGATCTCCTCTTCACCCCTGCTAAAGATGAGCTGATGCTCTCCGGGTACTTCACCCCCCCGAATGGAATGAAAACAGATCTCGTCATCCTCTCTCGGGCCAATCCGGCTTTTCCTCCCGAACCTGGCGATAGCCTCGAGAGACCTTCCGCGACCCTCCGAAATGATCTCTCCAAACCTGAGTGCCGTTCCACTCGGCGAATCCAGTTTGTTCCTGTGATGATACTCTACGATCTCGACGTCCCAATCTCGACCCAGCAAAGACAGGAAATCCGGAACGATAGTGAAGAGAGCGTTGATCCCCTCTGAAAGGTTCGGGGAAAAGAGCACAGAATGACTCTCGGACAGCTTGCGAATAGCCGCCAGATCGTCCGGCTCGAAACCCGTCGTGCCGATAACCAGGCTTATCTCTACGTCATAGACCATGGGAAGCAGAGAAACCGATGCTGCAGGTAACGAGAAATCTATCACGACATCGGCCCTGGACAGACTCTCCCGCTGTTGCAGCGTTACCTCAACATCAGGAACCGTTTCACCAAATATATCACGAAGACTTTTCCCAAGGAGGGGCGACCTGGCCGCCTCGAACGCGCCGACGACTTCAAAATCAGAATCCTCGAGTGCCGCCTGGATTACCTCCCGACCCATCCTGCCGCCAACACCGTTTACGATAATCTTTACCATATCTTCACTCCCCTTCACTCTCCGATATCGATTCCCAGCCTCTACGATATTCCTCCTCGTAATCCTGAAGGACTATTGAGAGCTCATCTCTCTTTTTCCGATCAAGAGGAACGAGCGGAAGCCTGGGTCGACCGACACACAGACCGAGGATATCAAAGGCTTCCTTTACTGGTACTGGGTTTGTATCGATAAACAGGGCCTGATTCAGTGGTGTCAGTGCTCGATGGATTTCCAATGCCTCTTCCAGCCTCGAATCGAGCAGGGCATCGATCAGGTCCGAAACCCTGGCAGGCAGTATATTGGCGGTAACCGAAATGACACCGCTCCCACCGAGACCGATGATCTCGCAGGTCAATCCATCCTCACCCGAGAGGACGGAAAAGTCGGAAGGGCACATCGAAAGGATCTCTCCGACCTGTTTGAGATTGCTGCTTGCTTCCTTTACCCCGACGATCATTGGATCCTCCGCCAGTCTGGCGACGGTGGCGGCTTCAAGATTGGTACCCGTCCTTCCGGGGACATTGTACAGGATGATCGGCAGTTCAACCTCGGATGTGATCGCCGAGAAATGCTCGAAGAGTCCTTCCTGTGAAGGTCTGTTGTAGTAAGGCACAACTGAGAGACCGGCATCCGCTCCACGATCCCTGGCTTCCCGTGTCAGATGGATTGCCCTGGATGTACTGTTAGAGCCACACCCGGCTATAACCAGGACCCGGCCACCAACCTCAGAAGTCGCGATCTCGACCAGGTCGAGGATTTCATCGTGACCCAGAGTCGCGCTCTCTCCCGTTGTCCCCCCGATAACAAGGCCCGATATCCCGTTCTCGACCTGATATCTGAGAAGTCTCCGGAAAACAGCGTGGTCGACGTCGCCCATCTCGTCAAAAGGTGTTACCAGGGCGGTCATGGCCCCACTGTACTCATTGATACGGCTATTCTTCATTGAGGACATAGTTTTCAATGGGGATCATTGATCGACGTTCAATCAAGAAAGAGGTATGGTCTCCACCTACGATCCGGTATCGAGGTGTAAAATTTGATATAAGCGAATCGATTGGGACGTTTTGGTTTCTTCATGAGAAGAAGACCTGCCTGACGCGGAGTCCTGTTTCCCTTCTTGTTATTACAGACTATACAGGCACAGACCAGGTTTTCCCACCGATCCCGACCTCCCTGTGAGCGGGGAACGACATGATCGGTTGTAAGGGGAGCGTCTTTTATCCCGCAATACTGGCACCTGAAGCCATCCCTGCGTAATATGTTCTTCCTGGTCAGCGGGATCTCCCGCTTCGGCGCCTTGATATAAAGGCTCAATCTCACGATACTCGGAAGGGGAAGGCTGAGCGAGAGAGATCGCACCCTGGCCGGTTTCTCCTCAATGATCTCAGCCTTTCCAAGAAGAACCATCACGACGGCCCTCTTTGCCCGGCATACGCTGAGTGGCTCATAGTTCTGGTTCAAAACCAGAACCAGTTGATTCAACACAGACAACGACATTATTGTTCCTGCTCACCGATTATTAGATAAAACCTACCACCCTTTCAAGGCCTGATTGATGACATCCTCCGCGAGCTTGGCAACAGCCCTGCTGATCCCGTCTTCCTCTTCCTCCGTTTGTGAATCATAGACCGCCCACCGTTCCAACCGCTCCTCTTCCCAGAGGACTTCATCCCTGACACGGTCAACGAACCGTACGTCGACGAATATCCTGACCTTACGCTGAAGGACATTCCCACTACCGACGTAAGTCAGCGGTTCTTCAACGTATCTCAGGATGGTTCCCTCCAGATAGGCGTCGGCCGATGTAGAGGTCGTTACCCTGAGGTCTCCCTCATCCTGAAATTTACTGACCAATCCCTCCGCGATCTGCTGTGGCAGCAAGAATTCGCTCGTCTTATTCTCGAAGGTCTGAACGTATACCGTCTTCAGGTGTGAGGGTATACGTGTCCTCGTCGTATAGGCTCCACAACCCACAACGACGAACACAACAACCATCGCGGAAGTCAGAAGTACCGCCCGATCAGAAAAGTACGATGACATAATGCAAAGAAAGTAAATACAATCCTTATTCTTGTCAAACGTTTCAATCCCACACTCTCAATCGTTTCAGGGGAGGGTGGAAGAGATCAGGACTTATTTCTTCGTTGATCACCTCGTTCCTGATCGACAATTTGATCTCGAAACCGCTCTCTTTATCCTCATATGTCACGGACCACGGTCGTTCGAGGGCCTTGATCTCCTGAAAGGAAGAATAGCGGATCTCCCGGCGTTTTCTTCCCGAAGAAAAGACGTCATATCGCAGGAGCTCGTGGGTTTCAGGATCGATCTGAAGATAGCAAGATTCCTCGCCACGTTTCAGGCTCAGGAGGTACCCTTCCTTTCCTTCACGGACTTCCGCGAGCCATTCCATTCCCGAGCTAAGGTCATAGAGCCCCAGCATTACAGCCTTCAGTTCATTATCCATCACGCTCACCCCCTCCATACCTTCTATCCCTGTCAGAAGTATCTCACCGTTCGTACTCTCTACTATCCGTCCATCGCGCGGAAAGACGGCCGATGATCGATCTCCAGCGCGAAAGTATTGGAAGACCAGCTCAGCAGTACCCACATACAGGTCGATCCTCATTCGATCAGGTTTCCGATACAGAAAGACACCTTCACCTTTAACCGAGTAGATACCCCGACGAAAATGGAAGTCAAATACACGTCGGTCGGTATCTATCCGGTCGTTGGAATTCTCGAGGTTTTCGATCAAAACGTCGTAGTCAGAGAGCATGACCGGATATTTTCTATAGAGGTTTGAAGCGCAGGAAAAAAGGAGGGGAAGGACAAAAAACAACATGGATAGGAACCGGGAGGTGACTAGACAGCCCCGATCCGGTCTATTGTTGAAAGTGTACCTTTTCAAACTTTTCTTTGAGATCCTCGTTCTCCGGATCAATCTCTAATGATTTTTCCCAGGCCTCACGTGATTCCCGGAGACGACCAAGCTTGTGGTAGATCTCCCCGAGATGCTCGAATATCACCGGATCATCCTGTACTATTTCCACCGAACGGAGCATCTCCTGGAGAGCTTTCTCGTACGATCCCTTCTGGTAATATATCCAGGCAATACTGTCTATATAGTACCCGTTCTCTGGTTCCAGTTCCAGGGCTCTCTCTATCAATTTTTCTGCCTCTTCCAGACGTACTCCCTTCTCGGCCCACATGTATCCAAGATAATTAAGGGCTTCGTGATCGTCGGGATCTATCAGGAGGATATTCTCCAGCAGTTTCTCCGCTTTTTCCATCTGCTGTGACCGCTCGAACGCGATTGCGAGACTGAATATGACGTCTTTGTTGTCCGGTGAGGCGATTAAGGCTTTTTCGAGCGGTTCTATGGCATCTAGAAATCGCTCCTGTCGACTAAAGATAACACCCCGAAGATAGAGAGCCTGTCCGCTATCAGGCTGCAGTTCCTCTGCCTTCTCGAGGTTTTCTAAGGCTTTTTCGTAATTCGCCATTGTAAAATAAGCCAGAGTGAGGTTGATCCACCCTATAAACTCATCGGGTTTGAGGGAAACGGCCTTTTCGAAGTTCTCAACAGCATCTTCCATTTTACCCTGCTCCATCAGGCTCCGCCCAAGGGTCACGTAGAGCTGAAAGCTGTCGGATCCTTTGTCAATTGCCGTCAGGAAAGCCTTGTCTGCTTTCTCGAGAGAGCCTGCCTGATAGTAAAGTACTCCCAGCATCCCCCACATCGAGCCGCTCTCCGGGAATTTTTTGACAAGTTCCTCTGAGATATTGATAACTTTGCTGTAATCATCGATCTGATCAGCAACTCTCAGTATATCCTGAATCAATGGAGAGGGGTGATCGGTTATGCCCATGATAGTTCCGTAATACTCATAAGCTTCTTCCCAATTCTCCTCGTTCTCCGCCATCTGTGCAAGGACCATCCAACTCCTGACCATCTCCGGATCGCTTTCAACCGCTTTCTCATATTCCCGTCTCGCGCTTGTGACATCTTCGAGCGCAATATAAACATCACCCACCAGGGTGTGGAGTTCAGCATCTCCGGGTTTCAGCGTTAAGGCCTTCCTGTAGTATCGGATTGCCTCGTGATACTCCTCCTCATAGTAGAGGATTTTACCTACTTGAGTCAAATCATCCGACGTGGCGACATCAGAACGATAGATATAATCAAAGATCTCAATCGCCTTTTCGATTTTTCCGTCACTCTGATAGGCAAGACCGAGATAGACATAGGGGGTGATATCCTTTGACTCCTCTTTTACTGGACTCAGGAGTTTGATCACTTCCCGGTGTTTCCCCAGCTTGAAGAGGACATCGGACAACTTGATCTTAAGGTAATCGGAATCAGGATCCTCATCGACGGCCAGTCTCAATTCCTTTTCCGCCTCCTCCATCTTTCCATCGTTGATCAAGATGTTCGCCCTGGAGAGATGTGTTGCGGCTTTGGGATTGTATTCCGTGTCGCCCGCCAGAGGCTTTGAAAGGGATAGAACCATAAGAAATCCCGCAACCAACACGAGAATATTATACACTGTTAGAGTTGATCTTCGCATTTTGTCCTCTTGTAGAAATCAGCCGCAAAAACCGAGTTGAGCCCCAAATCACTTCAACCGGTCAAGCGACCGCCTTTCCCAGACCTGTGAAAAAGTTAATCCTTGATACCATAATGGTCAAGGAGGGTTCCAATACAACACCCACAATCCATCACTACTCCGGGTGAGCGGTGAGGAATTCATTGACAACTGGTGTGGTTCCCATGTAGAATATGTCTGAAGTCCTCCACCATCTGTACAGACTAACCTTTGTCTTTTCTTTTCATATATGCACCGAGTCTAAGTCTAAACAGGTTCTAAAGATGGAGCGAGGAATGACCGAAAAGGAAGAGCGTGTGACCACGGTCAAAGGAGAGAAAGGTCCGAAAACCCACACCCCTTATATCCGTAGTGATACTTTGATTCCAGAGTTGAGTTTCAAGGCCCTGTTAGTCGGGACGATCCTTGGTATTGTCTTTGGAGCCGCGAACGCTTATCTCGGACTGAAGGTTGGGATAACTGTCAGTGCTTCTATACCTGCTGCCGTCATGGCTGTTGCCATATTCCGGGTTGTCGGCGGCAGCACGATACTTGAAAACAACATGGTACAGACGATCGGTTCAGCGGGCGAATCACTTGCCGCCGGCGTTATCTTCACCATCCCCGCATTGATCATCCTGAATATACAACCTGAAATAGGCAAGATCTTCACGATCTCACTCCTGGGCGGGTGGCTCGGTGTCCTCTTCATGATCCCGTTAAGGAAGTTCCTGATCGTCAAGGAACATGGGAAACTCGGATTCCCGGAAGGTACCGCATGCGCTGAGGTCTTGATCGCCGGAGAGACGGGAGGCCGCCAGGCGAAGATGGTCTTCTCGGGACTCGGTGTGGGGGCTGTTTACGAATTCCTGATGAGCGGCTTGGGGTTGTGGAGGGAAAAACCGTTCTGGAACATTCCCGGATTCACTGGAGCCCGCCTGGAGGGGGAAATCACCCCTCCACTCCTCGGGGTCGGTTACATCATTGGACCACGGATTTCCGCCTTGATGCTTGCAGGCGGTTCGATCTCCTGGCTGGTCCTCATCCCCCTCATTAAGGCCGTCGGAGGAAATTCGATCACACCCCTCTTTCCCGCTACCGATCTCATTGCCAACATGGAACCCAGAGATATATGGGATAATTACATTCGATATATCGGAGCCGGTTCCGTCGCTTTCGGTGGGATCATCACACTGGTACGGTCACTCCCGACCATCTGGGAATCGTTCCAGATGGGTTTCGCGGAGATCGTTCAAGGATTCAAGAAGACCAATCAACAGCGTGAACGTACGAGCCGCGACCTCCCGATCACCCTTGTCTTGTTCGGATCGCTCGTTATGGTGATCCTGATGTGGCTCCTCCCACAAGTTCCAGTTTCATTAGTCGGCGCCATACTGATAGCCATCTTTGCCTTTTTCTTTGTTACCGTATCTTCGAGAATCGTAGGCCTGATCGGTTCGTCCTCCAACCCGGTCTCTGGAATGACCATAGCGACGCTCCTGGGGACGAGCCTGATATTCGTCGCCCTCGGTTGGACCGGACCGGAATATGTGGTCATGGCGCTCAGCATCGGAGCAGTCGTATGCATTGCGGCCGCGATTGCAGGCGACACCTCTCAGGACCTGAAGAGCGGATTCCTCGTAGGCGCAACCCCCCGGAATCAGCAATTCGGTGAATTCATAGGTGTCCTTACATCGGCGATCTTCATCGGGTGGATCATTTTCTTCCTGCACGACGCCTATACGATCGGATCGGAAAGGCTTTCCGCCCCCCAGGCTACGCTGATGTCGATGGTTGTAAAAGGTGTTTTGACGGCGGAACTGCCCTGGGGACTGGTACTGATCGGTCTCTTCCTGGCCGCTACGCTGGAACTCCTGGGGATCCCTTC
>CAYTWO010000009.1:0-3185 GCA_964442125.1 uncultured Gemmatimonadota bacterium | reverse complement strand
GAATGGATGGGGAGTTGGAGCAACATAATATCACTCTTCTTCTTCTTTCTCCTCTCTCTCTCTCTGGTTCGCGTGTTGAGAAAAAGAAATACCTAACCGGGAGAAACTAAATGAATGAACTCAAAGAGGCATCATTGGTCGCTCTTCGGGACTGTCTCAACGTCCAAGCGGGTGAGACAACACTCGTTGTCACCGATTTGCTGAGGATTGAGGTTGCCCAGGAACTCTTTTCCACGGCCTCCGACCTGGAAAGCAATCCCCTTCTCCTCGAGATGCCGATCGGTAAAAGAGATGGAGAGGAACCCCCGGAAGCTGTCGCTGAGATGATGATGAAGGCGGATGTCATCCTGGCACCAACGTCGAAGTCGATCACCCACACTCATGCCCGCCGGAACGCCTGCAAAGCGGGAGCCAGAGTAGCCACACTGCCGGGAATCACCCGTCACATTATGAGCCGGACAATGCGCACCGACTACCACGCGATCTCTCAGGTGAGTGTCGCTCTGTCGGAAATCCTGACTGAATCTTCAAACGTAAAGGTCACCACACCTCAGGGAACGGATATCGAGATGTCGATCGAGGGGAGGGAGTGCCTGGCCGATACCGGTTTGATCCATGAACCGGGAGACTCCTCCAACCTTCCCGCCGGTGAAGCTTACCTTGCCCCGATTGAAGGAACCGCAAACGGGATCATCGTTGTCGATGGTTCAATGGCAGGAGTAGGTAAATTGTCTAAGGGTGAATCGATCTCGATCATTGTTGAAAATGGAAATGTAAAGGAAGTCACGGGCGGAGAAAAAGGGAAGGAGCTCGAGACCCTTATCAGAAGCGTCGGTGCTGGAGGAGGAAACATAGCGGAGTTGGGGATCGGTACAAATGACAAAGCGATGGTCACCGGTGTTGTTCTCGAAGACGAAAAGGTCCTCGGTACCGTTCATATCGCTCTCGGGAACAACCTCAGCATGGGTGGGTATATCGATGTTCCCCTTCACTTAGATGGCGTCCTGCTGAACCCGATCGTCGAAGTCGATGGCAAAATCCTCCTCGCCGACGGGAAGATCAACCTTTAAAGACCGTCACTCTTCATCAACCTCGACCCGGTTCGAGAGAAAGTGCTGAAGTCTCTCTTTATCGGGACGAGAGATTTCTGTGAAAAGAATACCCATCCGATATCTGTCACTCTTTCCCTGTTCGGGTTCCGACCGAACGACCACACCACGGCACACTGCTGTCTCTCCATGTGGATCGGCCTCACCGGGTGAGCTAAAATCTATCGTAAGGAGGACCTTTGTAAGGGGTTCTACATATCGATCTACCTCACAGTGAGCACCACCAAGGCTGAGGTCAAGGATAAGAACCGAAGGAATGGATACCCTGGGATCATCGGTCTTCGTGCCGATCGAAGCGCTGAGCCGTATTCTTACCCTTTTATGTCGTCTTCTCTCTGAATTCAATAGAAGCAAACCTCTGGATTTTAGTGAAACCTATCTATTCCCACTCGATCGTACTCGGCGGTTTAGTGCTGATGTCATAGACGACCCTGTTGACCCCCTCGACCTCATTGATGATCCGCCTGGAGACCTTTCCGAGAAAATCCGATGGGAACGAAACCCAATCTGCTGTCATTCCATCCCTGCTGGTTACCGCCCTGAGCACAATTACGTTCTCATACGTCCTCTGATCGCCCATTACACCTACCGATTGAACCGGTAAAAGTACCGCAAAAGCCTGCCAGATCTTATCGTAGACCCCCTCCTTTCGAATCTCTTCGATGAACAGCGCGTCTGCCTCTCTCAACCTGTTCAGCCGGCCTTCCGTTACCTCACCCAGGATCCTGACGGCAAGCCCAGGACCGGGAAAGGGGTGACGCCCGATGACCATGGGTGATAAACCGAGTTCCCCTCCCAGTTCCCGCACCTCGTCCTTGAAGAGCCACCGTAACGGCTCGTTTATCTTGAAGGGAAGATTCTCGGGCAATCCTCCCACGTTGTGGTGTGTCTTGATAGTTGAGGAAGGACCGTGCACGGAAACACTCTCTATGACGTCAGGATACAGGGTCCCCTGAACCAGGCAATCGACACCTTCAATCTTCAGTGCTTCTCTTCTGAAGACATCTATGAATGTATGACCGATTATTCTCCGCTTTTCTTCCGGATCTACAATTCCCTTCAGGGCGGTTATAAACTCCTCACTGGCATCCACCATGACTAATCGGGCGTTCAGGTGGTAGTGAAAGATCTCCTCGAGTGAAGTTGCCTCATCCTTTCTCAGGAGACCGTTGTCGACGAAAATACAGGTCAGCCTTTCCCCAATGGCCTTCTGAACGAGGGTCGCGGCCACGAATGAATCGACGCCACCACTGAGCCCGCAGATTGCCATGCCATCCCCGATTTCTGATTTTATTCCTCTAAGAGATGACTGGATGAAGTTTTTTATCGTCCAGTCCGGCCGGCAGCCACAGATCTCAAAGAGAAAATTCGCGACAATCTCTTTTCCCCTCGGAGTGTGGGCAACCTCCGGATGAAACTGGACACCCACGATCCGTTTCTCTTCGTTAAAAAAGGCCGCCACAGGTGTATTGTCTGTCCTGCCAATGACCTCGAATCCCACGGTAAGCCCATGCACCAGGTCTCCATGGCTCATCCATACCTGTACCTCCTCACCCCTGTCGAAACCATTGAATAACCCACTGTTCACCAGGACTTCGAGCATGGCAGAACCGTATTCCCGGCGCTCGCCCCTCTCGATCTTACCCTGTGATTCCTTTGCAATCAGGTGCATACCATAACAAATACCGAGAAGAGGGATATCAAGGTCGAGGAGACCCTCAGGTAGATCAGGGGAGTCCTGATCGTAAACGCTTGCTGGACCGCCTGATAGAATAATCCCCATAGGTTTCGAATCAGAAATAAACCCCGCATCCCGAGGCGGTGGGATGATCTCGCTGAAGACATTGAGTTCCCGTACCTGCCTGGCAATCAACTGTGTATACTGGGACCCATAATCGAGGATCAAGATCCCTTTCGAGATCTCTTCCGGATTTGTAAAGGCGCCTTTTTCCCTCTTCATCTTCGTCTGGGCATTCCTTACTACCATGTTTCAAATGGAGGAACTGTCATTCCGGCCCCTCGTCATTCCGGCTTGTCCGGAATCTAACAACAATCAGATTCCCGACGCGCCGATCT
>CAYTWO010000008.1:0-40758 GCA_964442125.1 uncultured Gemmatimonadota bacterium | reverse complement strand
TCGCTCAAATTAGGTTGCAAAAAGGTGTCTTCAAGGGGAAAATTTTTCCACTATAAACCATTCTCGCTTTCAACACTATTGATCTCAAGAAAAGGCTCGAGTTCCTTCAGGCGTTCATCTCCTATACCTTTCACCTTTTTCAGGTCCTCGATCGTCTGAAAGGGATCTCCGATTTCCCTGTAAGCAACGATCCTGCCCGCAAGGACCTTGCCGATACCTGGCAGAGATTCGAGCTGTTCACGTGAGGCGTGATTGAGATCAATCTTCCCGGAATAGTTTTTTTTCGTGCCCTCCGACGCAGTAGGAATCGGTCGTAAGAGTCCCCTGATCGTTTCAAGAGTCCTGTCTCCTATTCCCGGGACATCGAGGAGATCGGTCAGCGTCCGGAATCCCCCTCGTTTTTCCCTTATCTCAAGGATCCTTTCCGCCCGCTCTGGACCAATACCAGGGAGAGCGATCAACTCCCATACTTCGGCTTTATTGATGTCGAGAGGGAATTCCACGTCCTTCACTTTATCCCTCTGATGTCGAAGCTCGAGAGAGATCTCGAGTAGCCTGGCCACTTCGGCAGAATCAGCGGGATCCAGACTCCTTAGATCCAGGACCTCGATATCCTTGGGTGGAAAGGCCCTTTTGTACAACCGGATTCCGTTTCCGATCAGAAAAATGCATGAGAGAAAGAGGATTACCTTTCTCTCTCGTGAAGTAAAAATAGATGTCACGGCAGTGCCTCGTAAACGAGTCGAAGGATTACGTCTCCGACGACCTTCAGACTCTCATCACTACATTTATCTGCGGTGTCTTCACTCGTGTGCCAGTAAGGATATTCAAAGTCGATGATGTTGATACAACGGATACCTGCCTGAAGGAGGGGAACGTGATCGTCCAGGACAGCATATCGCGGTACCGGGACGAATGTCTTCTCGAATCCCATTGTTCCAGCGAGGTCCCAGACCCTTTTCACGGTCTCAGGACTCCCTTCAATCGAATATAGTTCCTGGTAGATTTTCAGGTCACGATCGCCCACCATATCCAGTAATATCCCGAATAGAGGCCGGTAGTCCTTGCTATCCTCTGCGAACCTCCTGGATCCAAGTAACATGTGATCGACATGTTCACCATAATCCTCGCCATCGAAGAGTACTATGTCTACCCCGACAACCGGCTTCAGGTCATGAAACAGGCGTGCCAACTCGAGGAGAACCGCAACACCGGATGCCCCATCGTTGGCTCCCGTTATTGGTCGATCACGCTTCTCAGTATCGGGGTCTAATTCAGCCACGGGTCGGGTGTCATAATGCGCGCAGAGCAAAATCCGTTGGTTCACATCGGTGTTAAACTTTGCGATGTAATTCCTGAACTCGGGGAAATTCTTTAATTCCACATCGACAGAAAAAGTATCGGCAAATACTGTGTCAGCATACGATGTCAGCCTGTCGAAGAGCCACTCCTCCATTTTTCTGTGAGGTTCGGTCCCGGGTACACGTGGACCAAACCCGCACTGTCGTTCCAGATCTCGGAAGGCCCTCTCCCCGTCAAAGACAGGTGTTGGTTCGTTTGAACATCCTGGTACGCCTACAAAAGCAAGACCAGCGCACAAGATCAACATTGGAGTCAATATCCTGGATATTAGAATAGAAATTCCATCCATACGTTCGCCCCGATCGTAATCCGCTTTTGACCGGCTTTGCGGTCATCGACTGCACTATAGTTGAAACGGAGTCCCGTCGTAATACGAGAGAAATCATAATCAGCGCTGGGTGCCAGGGTAGTTGTTACGTTGTTGACGATCTCGGTCTCGCTACCGTCCTCCCTGATCACAACTTCTGTCGTCTTGCCTCTCGAGAAAGATAACTGAAACCTCAGATCGCTCTTCAACTTCACTTTTTTCCTGGAAAGCCCCGGAATTGGCAGACCCAGGCTTGACATTGACCGTAAAGAGTAGTTCAGATTCATCTGATGGTTCGAGCTCTCCTTGACATTAGTGTTTCTTGACCCGGTAAAGTTCAGCGTTTTCGTTTCACTTCTGTTGACCGAATAGGTCACGGCAAGGCCATTTCGCAACTGGGTAGACATGGACAAAAACGGTGACCAGTTGACTCCCCTTCTCTGTGATTCAACGCCATTTGTCTCTGTCCCGGAGACCTCCCTGCTCTCCAGATATTGAGAACTGAAACTGACCGAGGTAAGGTATTCCCGCCACTTTAGCGGCAACTTCAAACTGGTTATCTCAGCGCCGACCTTCGGCCATGTGATACTGGAGGAAAATCGGGAACTCCCACGGAAGTCGTTCTCTGACTCTCTTTCCGAGTATCCACTTGTGATCGAAAATCCCGCGGGGAGGTTCAGCCCACCATCCAGAGAAAGATTTCTTCCCTTTCTCCGTTCTCGCGGCGCCAGATCGAGCTCACTCAAGCCGATCTGATAAAGGAATGGCGGTCTAATCTCTACATAGTCGTAATCCGTCATGTTTTCTCTTCCAAACCGTATCGTGGCGTTCCTCATGATCCTCGAAGCTCTCCCCAGCCCCCTGGTCCACCAGCTGACACGGTCTTCTTTGACCTCCTCGCCTACCTCTCCTCTCTCACCACCAACCCGTGATGTCTCTTCAATACCGCGATCGGCACCTGAACCACCCGCGAGGCTACTCAACAATTTTGGCAACCCCACATTGAACGTCAGGTCACGACTGGTGGTATTATTGAAGTTCCTTACGTCGAGCGAGTCACCCTGGCTCCGACTTACCTCCGGGGTGTGGTCTTCGGCATACCTTGTACTGAAGGTATAAGACGGGGACAGCCACGATAAAACCTCCGGTGAGTATGTGTATTGAAATGTTTGATTTCGCTTGATCTCCGTTCCCATGTTAACCGAGAAAAACCCGAATAAGTTCTCCACCTTTCTCTGATCGAGATCCCGCTTCACACTCAACTGGTAACTCCCGGATAGTGACCGCAGAGGGCGATGGCTGACGTTCAATTCACCCGTCGAATACAAATTTCTGTACGGGGTCCTGACACCGCTGCTGGTATTTACCCTTACGGTATTCAACCGATCCAGCTTGCCGGTTATTCTCAAATTACCCGGCATATAGCGCAGACGTGAATTCTTGAATCCTTCGGCCAGTGTGCCCTCTTTGATAAATGAGGGAAGGGGGAGGTGCCGAAAGAAACCGAACAAAGAGGATGGATAGAGCGGGAAGTCGTAGTCTCCCTCGAACGGTGTATTGTACTTTAACTGGAGATTCTCGCTCTTGGTGGTGTTTCGGGTAATCGGAGACCTCTTCCAGCTAGAACTGGTGGTGAATATACTGGTTATCTTATCTGCTGTAGCCCGGATAAAGAAGTTGGGGGAGGCCCTCTTCTTGGCATAGCTGATCCGGAAGGTCTCGGATACATCCTCGGTCCTGTCTTCCTCTCGATCGGGTCCTTCACCGAAGACGATGTCCGACCCGGTCTTGTATCTCGGAAGGCTCTTCCCGTGTTTCCTCGAATAGGCCAGCGGAATCTCGAGGCCTAATGGAGCGGGTGTAAATTTGTCTATGTTCACCGTAGTACTGAGATTGACGTCCTGAGTGGACATGTTCCTTCTGCCCTGGTTCAACTGACGAAATTGATCGCCCTGCCCCACGTAATCGACCCTGACATCACTGAAATCAGCAAAACCAGCGTTCACGCTCATCCTTTGTGCAAGACCCCTGTCCCTGATCACATCCGTCATCCTCAGCTCATTCACCCAGATCTCTCCGGTTACCGGATTGACACCCTTGTTCTCTACCCCGAGAGCCAGTCTCCTGACGTTTGTAAGAGTTGGCAATCCCCTCACACGGATATTCCCCATCACCAGATCAATATCGGAAGGGTTACCGTCACCAGGTAGCGCGTCGAGAGCCGCTTTCTTCACATCCGTCAGTTCCTTGAAGGGGATAACGACCTCCTGCCAGGACGCCGTGGGAGAGAAGGAGTACTCGTAAAAATTTAGGCTGTCCGTGCCGACCTGAAGGAAAAAATCTCCCCCGTCACCGTTCTTCCTTACCCAAAGACTTATCGAGCGGTAATCGATGTAGTTCTGGGGCGTAAAAAGGGGCTGAACAGCGAGCCCTATGTGCTTTTCCCCGAGAGACTCATAGATCAGGTTGACCGATTGCTCCTTGATGATCTGGAGGTCGGAAGGGAGACCACTTACCTGTTCCGGCACGACCCCGGGAGGGGAGAAGTAGTCGTCGTGGTCAATCGTGTTTTTTACGGATACGGAGAATTTCTCCGTCAGTGTATCTACTACGGCACCTCCCCTGTTCCGGATTCCCCTCTCCAGCCAGCTGTTTCCCTCCACCTCGACAGAACCGATCGTTACCGTTCGTTCGGTCGAAAAGCCTGTCAGCAGGACCCTCAGGTGCTTGATTCGCCTGAAATCGGGATTACCGAAGGTGTCGTCGGGAGATTGGATCGGTATCTGAAAGAGCCTCCACCCCGTTTGCGGGTTCTCGGATATGATCCTGCCCGGATCTGGATTGTCCAGATCGATCACGTATCGAAACACCTTTTCCTCGGTCTCGAGCGTGTTGTCACCGTTAAGGTCTTCCGTATCCAGGAAGGTGTTACCCTCAGTCCCGTTGATCCGGGTATAATTTGCGGATCCCTCGTCATAGTCAAAATCATCGTTACCGTCATCATCCTGAACTCCCGTGCCATCTACGCCCTCGACGCCGTCCAGACCAACATCTTCGTCGAAATCGAGCTTCCCGTCCCGATTGAGATCTTCGGTGTTCAAGGAATCATCCGGGCTCATTACATTACCTTCCGAGTCAAAACGGAGGGCATCCTCGCTGACCGTTCCGAGATCAAACCAGACCTCTCCTCCAGTGCCATGCAACCAGACGTTCAAAAACTTTTTCTCACTGAAGTCGAGACCGGAACTGGAAATAGGCTGGACGAGAGATCGCCAGGAGTCCTCGGGAAAGACGCTTCCTGAGGGCGTAATCCGTAAAGTAAGCACTGTCCTTGGCCTGTCCTGTTCCGGCAGGATACTCGAATTGAGATCACTGTCCATTACAGATCCCTGGGGGAGATTATACCAGAGCAGTCCGGCACCCTCTCCCGGGTCCAGGCCCTCCCCTTCCGGAGGGGAGGAAAACTTCCACGATCTCCGTGACAGGCTGTAGCTGTCTACCAGGTTGCTCCCCTCGAAATCATCCAGGAAGACTTCTCCCTGCGTGTTGGGGTTTGGCAGACTCACCGCAACCTCTCCACTGATATCGAGCCGCGAGACAGCGTCCGTCTCGACAAGGGGAAGAGCGTTCGTCATCGATGTCATGAACCCTGGTTTTAACGACAGGTTTCCATCCAGTTCCCCGACAACCATACGTTTGGACTCATCTCCAAGTCGTGGTCTCTGTTCGATACTTTGCTCGGATTGTATCAGCCAGGTCGTGGAAAGCTTGGACTCATCTCTGACCCGGTAGTCACCGCGAATGCCTACCATCGTCACCTGGGATTGCGCGAAGAGCGGAGCAAATTCATAGTCTACCTTTACCTCCGCGTCTTCGGCCAGGAGGTCCGGATTGAAGAAAATGATCTGCCCGATCTCATAGATCATCTCGTAATCGGATCCCCTCTGGAGAGGTCTCCCGTTGACCGTCACTCGCTCGCTTCCCTCCATGACATTGAGAACACCGAGGTTAAACGACGTAGTTCGACTCCTGTAACTCACATTGATCGTGTAGATGTTATTCTCGAGTCCCAGATTGACAGGGCTGTCGTCATAGTACATCGCCCTGTTCGGTTCCTCGATGGCGATCGGCGTCCCTGTCTGCTCACCGGGATGGAGGAAGGGCTGAAAATCAGGAAAGATGAGGAGCCCCCTCTCGAAGTCGATATTATTCAACTCCACTCTCCCGTCGTTGTTATCATCCAGCCCGAAGATGTTCAGGTACGTGCGACTCTCTCCATTTATCTCCTCCGTGAAGACCTGATTCCTGTCATCACCCTTGTAGATTTCGATGTTGAGGCTACTCTCTATAATATCGGTCGATCCGAGGTAGTACTGGTTCCGGAGCTGGTAATCCCACGTCAGGGATGTAGTGTCCTGCTCGGATGGTTTGATCAGTTTCAGGATGTACCTCTCCTGTGAGAGATCGCCTACCATCAAGCCCCCTACCGTTTCGTAAGAGACCGCAACGACTTCCTCTTCCCTTATCGACCTGTTGAAGTCAACGATGAGGTTGCTCGGGTCGAACGTGTAATCTGTTCCATCCCTCTGGAGATCGAATCTGCCGTTCAGGTACGCCTCATCCGGCCCTACAGAGAAGTCGTTCGGATCGATCCAGGCTTCCGCATAGACCGCACCACCTGATCCTTCGCTGCCGGCGTCATTGTTAGAACCGTTCAGGTCATCGACCCAGATCTGAATGGTCCCTGCTCTCGGCACCAATGAACTGTCCCCCGTGGCCAGAAAATCCTGAAGATCTCCGACCAGGGAAAAATGGTAGTTCTTCTGAAAGTTAAAGTCACGGATCAGTAGCGAATCCTGAGAAGATTGTCCCGTGAATGATTTCTTTTCGAGTTGGTTCTCCTGCTTCGTAGCGACAACGGTAAAATCCAGGTTGCCAAGCGCTCCCCTCGCTTTTGCACCGAACAGACCCTGACTCGGCACAGTCCCGGAAACAAAGCGTGAGCCGGGAAGAGACAGTCGGGTATCCCCAAGCTCTATCTCCTGGATGATTTCGTCTTCGTCTCCTTCGTAACGGACCCTGACCTGGTTTTTGGTCTGGAACTCCCTCTCACTGTCGTGGTCGACAAAGACGTGGATTTTCTCCCCAACCGTACCCTCCACATTGACTCGAAGCACCTGATCCATCTCGAGACTCGGAAAGTGGGATGTTCTTCTAATCTCACTTGGAGGCTCTGGATCGAGAAAGGTAGTAGTCCCCCCGAAGGAGATCCTGTTGCTTCCCCTGACCTTCAATCCACCCCCTCTCCCAATGACGCGGGCCAGTGGCTTCGGAATATCCACTGGAAGCTGAATATCAGGGAGAAGACCCTCATCATCGCCATACTCAGACACCCCTCTGTTAAAATTTCTTGTAACCGTCGTCGACCAGGTATTCCTCAGGCCTTCCTCCCAGCTTGCAGCGACGAAATCACCGTAGGTCGAGGCTTCCATGAGGACCAGACCACTGTATGTTGTGTCAAATCTCGTCTCGTTAAATATGATGTCATTGATGTAATCGAACCGTAACTGTTCGTAGATCAAGCCCTTTTTCTGGTCAAAAAGAGGCGGCAAAACCTTCAGGCCGATAAAATTTATATATTCATTACTGAGGAACAGTGAAGGTGAATTCAACGAGGAAGCATTGGAATCGACCGGTATGATCACACACATTCCGACCTGGAGGGCAAGCAAAATGAGAAACATGAACAATGATACCTTCACCAGAAAAGTCCTCCATCCCGGTTAAAGACTTTAATGTCGTTTCGTGGGATAGCAGGAAGACCCAGGAGCAGGGGGTCTGGGATACACAATTTGACGTTCTATTTCCTCGAGACATCGCTCTATGCGATGCCGGAACACGTCGAGTTACTTTTTTGCAAAACTGAGTACGGTAGAGAAAAGCTTTGCTTTTTCCCAGCTCCTGGTTATAGTGAAGGAACAAACGAGAAAATTACTAATAATATAACGAGAATAAAAGGAATTCAACCCAGATGTTTTCATGCGCTAATCGTACACGCTAAAACCATTTAATGTTCCGATATCCGGGGGAGATACCGTCGCTTGAAGACCTTGCATCGGTATATACTGCGAGAGCATTTAAATCCGCTGATATTCTCTATTACACTTCTCCTAAGCATCTTCATGATGAACCAGATCGTAATCCACTTCGATAAAATCGTGGGAAAGGGTCTGCACTGGACCATCATCCTGGAATTCTTTGCCCTCTGCATTCCGTTCATCCTTGCCACCAGCATGCCCATGGCCGTTCTTATTTCCACACTTTGGACCTTTGGAAGGCTGTCCTCCGATAACGAGATCATTGCCATGAAGGCAAGTGGTGTGAGTTTGTACGCAATCGTTCGCCCACTTCTTCTCGCAGCGCTTCTCCTCACGGTCATAATGACCTGGTTCAACAACAAAGTTCTCCCTGAATCGAACTACCAGTTTCGCTCTATCCTCCTCGATATCTCCTACAGTAAACCTACGCTGGAAATCAAGGAGGGGATCTTGATGGATGATCTTTCCGGCTACAGCCTCCTGGTCCAGAGAATTGACAGGCAAAAATCACGCCTGTATGACGTAACAATATACGATAATACCTCCAAAGGTGCTCCCAGAACGATCCTGGCCAACGAGGGAGAAATGTATTTTAGTGATGACAGAAAAGACCTTATACTGGAGCTGAAGGATGGAGAAATCCATCTGGTAGATCCAGAAAACATGCGTAATTACCAGAGAGTAGAGTTCCAGAAACAGACAATAGCTATCAAAGGAGTTGGCAGCCAATTTCATAGAAGGGAGCATGGGAGTTACAGGTCTGACAGGGAGATGAGTAGTGAGATGATGATTAAAGAGGTGGAAAAAAACCGTGAAAGGATCCTTTCCATCCGGTCAGACATAGAGGATATCATGCTTGCAGAGACTGATACCTTCTTCCAGCCTTCAACTTCTCGAGAACCAATTCCGGAAACGAATGGAGTACGGACCCCACGAACCGGTGAAAAATCGAATGTACAGAATACCAGGAGAAACGTCATTACAATCAATAAAAAAGAGAAAGAGATCGACGCTCTCATCAAACGAAACAACCAACTCATGGTCGAAGTTCACAAAAAATACTCTATTCCGTTCGCCTCTATTATTTTCGTCCTCCTCGGGATCCCCCTCAGGCTCAACTTCAGGGGTGGAGGTGCGGGAACCGTCATTGTCCTCAGCCTTGTCACGTTCCTGAGTTATTACATTTTTCTGGTTGGTGGCGAGAACCTTGGGGACCGCGGTTTTATCCATCCATTTCTGGCCATGTGGGCACCTAATTTACTCTTTGGGGGATTTGGCATCGCTCTACTTTTCAAAACAGTTCGGGAGACCTCTTTCCTCAGTCTGGATACACTGAATCCGGTCAGGTGGTTTAAAAGGGGAAAGGAGAAGATTGTACTTGAAGGTTCTTGATCGCTATATTCTACGTGAATTCTTTCAGATCTTTCTTATCGCAATAGCAGGATCTACTCTGCTGTCAATCCTGGTCGATTTCATAGAAAAGATCGATACTTTCATAGACAAGGGAGCCCTGTTTTCGGATCTATTCCTCTTCTATCTGTTCCATGCACCGTATATCGCAATCCTCACCCTTCCCGCTGCTATTCTGATCGCTACCATCTTCACGGTGGGACGCTGCAATCGATGGAACGAGCTGGCGGCCATGAAGGCCTCCGGCATCAGTCTCTACAGGACCCTTCTACCCCTCCTTGTCGCTTCTTTTATCATCAGCATTCTGGTTCTGGTAGTGGGAGAGACGATCCTTCCGATTACCAACGAACGGAAGCGTGGTATCTATGACCACTCTATCCTGAAAAGGACCGAGAGGAAGGGAGAGGTCACCTCTCTCAGGTATCTGGGGAGACAGGGGGTTTTCTATTCGATTCAACGCTTCCATCCGGACGAGGGGAAAATGGATGAGGTTACCCTCGTAAAAAAGGACAAGGATGGGAGACTGATATACCGTATCGATGCCAATAGGGGTGAGTGGAAAGAGGACCGCTGGCTCCTGAAAAATGGTTACCTTCGATATTTTACCCCTAATCATGAAGAAACGACTTTCCGTTTCGGCATGCTCACCTCGCGAGATCTCGAGGAACGCCCTGAGGATTTCACTCAGCCGCCGAAAAACCCGGAGGATATGAATTACCTTGAACTGAGTCGATTCATAGACAGGCAGAGGAGAGGAGGAGGAGCTACATTAGAGGATGAAGTCTACCTCAGACTCAAGCTCGCTTTTCCCTTCGCAAACCTGATCATTGTCCTCTTCGGTGCCCCTCTTGCCACAATATCGAGGAAAGGTGGTACAGCGACCAACTTTGGTGTCAGCCTGCTCATCTTCATCTTCTTCTGGGGTTTCATTCACATCTGCCGGGCCATGGGTGAGAGCGGTACCGTAAGCCCTATCATGTCGGCCTGGATGGCAAACATAACCTTTGGGCTTGCGGGATTGGTTATCTTGACAAGGGTCAGGAAGTAGGGGTAAGGCGATCGCTGATCAGAGATACGTAGTAACACAGGGGAAGACACCATCTCTCTCTTGCAGAAAGGGATCTGGAGAGTTCTTCAAGTTCCCTGACGACTGAACCACGTTCGTCTTTGTCCTCAGAATTCCTGTATTTCGAGAGCAGGAGATCTACCTGGACCGCAAGGTCATCAATCACCTCTATCGAATCATCTGTGTCCGCGACCAGTAAATGTACGGCTCGAAGTGCTATTCCCGACAACGATCTCTGGACTTTCACCAGCCCCTCTTCGGCATTTCCCCATGAATCGATCTTCCCTGTCCACTCTCTCGCGCTCTTGACAAGAAGCGGTGCGATCGACCGAAGCTCTCTCAACTTGAGCTCTGAAAGAAACTTGTGGGAGAGCAGAATTAGACCATCGGCAAGTAGAAGGGTCATTCCCTCGGTATGCTGATGGTCTTGAGCAGGAAGATCTCGTGTCTCTTTCGGGTACATCAAGGAGAGTATTGCCTTGAAGGCTATTGATAGCGCCTCAATGGAGCAAGCGTAAGAAATAACCCCTTTTGACATTATGCCAGATGATCGGCAGGAAAGGAGAAAAAAACTGGAGGGAAGATAATCGAATCCCTCTGGAAGAGGTCGGCGAATTTCATCGACTTGAGAGGCGGCAAGCGGCTCGACCAACGAAAAACCATCGCTGATCCTCTCTTCTACCGTTGTAATCTCAGGGAAGGAGCTTGCCGGGTTGGAATACTCCTTTCCCGTCATCGTCCAATAAATCTCTTCACGATTTCTACCGTAGATTCGAGCGCTTCGTCCATCTTTTTCCATTTCTTCCCCCCCGCCTGTGCTAAATCCCGCTTTCCCCCCCCACCTCCCTCAACGATCTTCGCTATCTCCCCTATTATTTCCGTCGCATCGAGGCCCTTTGACTCGACAAGATCCTTCGTGATTGTGACGATCAACATCGCTTTTTTCTGAATCACTGCACCCAGAACACCGACAACTGAATCGAGCCGGTCCCTGACTTCGTCGGCAAGACGCCTCAACGAATCTATATCCGGTACATCAACCTTTCGCACGAAGATGGGAATACCATCGATCTGAAGGATATCCTTCGGATCGATCTTCAGTTCCTCCCTGGCCCGTGAAAGGGAATATTCCTTGAGTTGACGCTGGAGAGCTTGAACCTCGTCCTTCAATTCCTCAACTCGAGCAAGCAGGCTTTCGCGAGGTACTTTCAGCAGAGACATGATTTCTTCCATCGAGTCTCTCTGCCAGACGCAAAATCGGAAGGCTTCAATACCAACCAGCGCCTCGATCCTTCTAACACCCGCCGAGATGCTGCTCTCCGTGAGATTCAGCATCATACCGATCTCTCCTGTCCTCGTCACATGGGTTCCGCCGCACAGTTCGGTACTAAACCCCCCGATATCTACTACCCTCACATGATCCCCGTATTTCTCTCCAAAAAAGGCAAGGGCTCCTCTTTTTTGCGCGTCGGAAAAAGACATCTCCAGGGTCGATACCGGCCCATCGGACAAGATTTTCCCCTGAACAATCTCCTCGATCTCTGACAGTTCACCCTTAGTAAGGGGGGAGTAGTGGTTGAAATCAAATCTCAAGCGATCCTGAGCCACAAGCGATCCGGCCTGTCTGACATGTCCACCAAGCACCTTTCGCAACGCATAATGGAGGAGATGGGTTGCAGTGTGGCTTCTCATCAACCCCAATCTCCTCTCCTCGTCAACCCGTGCCTCTACTTTTGAACCGACTCGAAGCGATCCATCTTCGATCTTCCCGATATGTACAATTCTCCCCTCAGATACCGTTCGTGTATCGGTTATCCTCACCATAACACCCTTACCCTTCAGTATTCCTGTGTCACCCAGCTGCCCCCCCGACTCGCCATAGAAAGGTGTCGATGTCAGATCAATCGACACCTCTTTCCCCGATTTCGCGGAGTCTACAGCCTTCCCTTTCAGTTCAATCCTCTGGACATCTCCCTTACCACTGAGTGCTTCGTATCCAGTGAAGTTCACAGGTGAAATTCCCAACTCTTTAATATCCCACCTGTCATATTCTACCTTCTCTCCCCTTGCCCTCTCCTTCTGAATAACCATCATCCTCTCAAAACCTTCATTGTCAACAATAAGACCGTATTCCTCCGCCATGGAAACAGTAAGATCAACAGGAAACCCAAATGTATCATATAGAAGAAATGCCTTTTCTCCCGAAATTACACGCTCTCCTCCCAACTCTTTTACCATATTTTCAAAAATTGAGAGCCCCTGATCCAGTGTCTGGCCGAATCGTTCTTCCTCCCCCCTGATAACGTTCATCACACCTTCACTGCTCTCTGATAACTCTGGATAGGATGAACCCATAATCTCTTCAACATTTTTGACCAACTTGTATAGGAATGGTTCGTGCATGTCGAGGATACGTCCATGTCTGGATGCCCTCCTCAATATCCGCCTCAGTACATAACCTCTCCCCTCATTCGAAGGCACGACACCGTCGGTAATTGCGAAGACCAGCGCCCTGACATGATCGGCGATGATCCGAAAAGATGCCTTGTTTTCCCCTCCGCATTCAATGCCTGTCAACTCTTCGACGCGATCGATCAGCGGCCTCAGGAGATCCGTGTCGAAGTTCGAGGCGACACCCTGCAAAACGGCAGCAATTCTCTCGAGCCCCAAACCAGTGTCGACAGATGGTTTCGGCAACGGCTCCATATCTCCCGACTCGTTCCTGTTGTATTGCATGAAGACCAGGTTCCAGAGTTCGAGGTATCGGTCACAATCACAACCCACGTCACAATCAGGACGGTCACAACCGAACTCAGCGCCCTGATCGATCCCTATCTCTGAACACGGTCCGCACGGACCTGTCTCTCCCATACTCCAGAAGTTGTCCTTTTCTCCCATCCTATAGATCTTCCCCCGAGAAATACCGACATCTTCTCTCCAGATCCTTTCGGATTCCTCGTCTTCACGAAAGACGGAAACCCACAGCTTATCCTCTTTCAGGTCCAGCTCATCCGTAAAAAATTGCCAGGCGAATCGGATCGCTTCCTCTTTGAAGTAGTCTCCAAAGGAAAAATTGCCCAGCATCTCGAAAAAGGTGAGGTGTCTTGACGTCTTCCCGACGAGCTCAAGGTCATTGTGCTTTCCGCCAGCCCTGATACACTTTTGAACGCTTACCGCACGTTTGTAGGATTTTTTCTCTATGCCAAGGAAAACGTCCTTGAATTGGTTCATCCCCGCATTCGTGTAGAGAAGAGTGGGATCTCCTGCCGGGATAACGGGAGAACTGGGCACAATCTGGTGTCCATGGTCCTCAAAATATTTCAAAAACTTACTCCTGATCTCATCGCTCGTCATCTGTAGCTGTTTCCATCTTCCAGAATTTTCCTTATGATATCTCCGGCAAATCCCCTTCTCCTGAGCATGTCACCAATATTCTTGACTCCCCCTCGCTGCTTCTTCTCCACCAACTTTCTCGCGATCTCCTCTTCATCCACCTCCTCTTCGTCCAGTACTTTCCCTATCGCATCCTGGACTATATCCTCTGAAACTCCCCTCTTCAAGAGTTCTCTTACAAGGCCTAAACGACCCGTCGGTTTGTTTCGCACTCTATCCCTGACAAAGGCTTCGGAGAACCTGGAATCGTCGAGTAGCCCGCCTCTTCTCAATTTCGACAAGACCACCTCGATAACCGTCCCGGGGAAATTTCTGTTCGTCAATTTCTTTCTGAGCTCCTCAATAGAATGGTCACGATGAGATAAAATAAGCAGTGCCCTTCGATAAACGGTCTCTTCCACCTTATTCTCCAGATGATTGGTCAGCATAGTTGAAAAAAAGCCCTCCCTCGGATGGAAGGGCGAGAGTCTTCCTGAAAAATAACATCTCTCGAGAACATGCTATCTCATTTTTTCTCAGTTGACTCTTTTTTCTCACTCGCCTCAAACGAGTCCTCGATCTCGAGTTTATCCATCAAGAGTGACTCGATCTCTACCCTCAGATCGGTATTCTCCTTGAGGAATCTCTTGGCATTCTCTCTCCCCTGACCAAGTTTTTCGTCTTTATAGCTGAACCAGGCACCACTCTTCTCGATCAGATTTTCATTGACCGCCATATCCAGGATCGCCCCTTCACTTGATATCCCCTGATCGAACATGATATCGAACTCTGCCTGCCTGAAAGGTGGAGCCATCTTGTTCTTGACAACCTTGACCCTCGTGCGATTTCCCATGACACGATCCCCTTCAATAATCGAAGAAATCCGACGAATATCCAGCCTAAGAGAGGAATAAAATTTAAGGGCTCTTCCTCCTGATGTGGTCTCAGGATTCCCGAACATCACGCCGATCTTCTCCCTGATCTGGTTGATGAATATGACGGCTGTCATTGACCGGTTGATCGATCCTGTCAGCTTCCTGAGTGCCTGAGACATCAGGCGAGCTTGAAGACCAACGTGGGAATCTCCCATTTCTCCTTCAATCTCCGCCCGTGGAACTAATGCGGCAACTGAGTCAATGACGATGACATCTATCGCTCCACTACGTACAAGCGTGTCTGTAATCTCCAGAGCCTGTTCACCGGTATCTGGTTGGGAAACAAGGAGATTGTCCACATCAACCCCCAGTTTCCTGCTGTATTCCGCATCGAGGGCATGTTCGGCATCGACAAAAGCAGCAATACCACCCATCTTCTGACCACTCGCGATGACATGCAGTGCAAGTGTTGTCTTGCCCGAAGATTCCGGACCGAAGACCTCCGTTACGCGTCCCCGTGGGATACCACCGATCCCGGTAGCAAGATCAAGATTGATAGCGCCCGTTGAGATCGCATCAACCCTCACCTTACCGTGCTTTTCCCCCAACTTCATGATGGCGCCTTTACCATGTTGTCTCTCAATCTGGCTAACCGCCAAATTCAGTGCTTTGTCTCTTTCTTTTGAAGTTTCCATGCGTTCACATCTCCCTCTCGTTCCCCGGCTTGTAACCCTCAATGACTGGAAAGAAGAAAAAACAAATGCCTGAGGATATATATCCCCTCCTCACCCGGGTATCAACCACTCGATCAGGAATTTATGCCACCCTTCATCGAGTGTCAAGTTCGCCCTGGATGCACAGAGACTATGTCCGAGTCAGATCGGATTGCTTGACCTTCAGTTTGTCCCACTCTCTCCGGACTACCTCGACGTAATACTCGATGCCCAGGCTGTCAAAGATAGCAGCCGCGCTCCTGAAGTGTCTATCTGCCTCCATGTAATCCCCTTGAGAAGAGTACCGCCTGGTGATAAAGATTGCGGCCTCGAGAAGGGTCTTCGCCCTTTCGTTATGCTCGTTGATCGATGTCAGACCATCAATCCCCTGGGAGAAATAGTATCGTGCCCTGTCCGTCTCTCCCATGGTGTCGAAAACCTGACCAAAAACACGGTAGACAATAGCCTCTTCATATCTGTCTCTAAGCCTGAGAGAACATTTGAGGGATCTCTGGCATGCCTCAAGGGCTCCGGGTAGATCCCCGGTCTTGACCTTAAGTTCAGCAATTCTCCTGTGCAATTCTCCTATCAAATCGCCCTCCGGGGCAATATCCCTGGCCAGAGAAATTGCTTCGTTGTAGTACTCATCCGCTACGCAGTATTCACCACGATCGAACGCCAGTTCTCCGCTGAACTCGAGGGATAGACAGATCTCCCTCATATAACCTTTTTCCCTCGAGATTTCCCTCGACATGGCATAGTACTCATCCGCTTTCTGCCATTCGCGCTTCATCATGAACAGGTTACCAAGAGAAATGTATTTTCGCACTATTGCCAGGAGATCACCGAGTTTGTTCCACAACTCCA
Organism: uncultured Gemmatimonadota bacterium; assembly: GCA_964442125.1. Taxonomy (GTDB): domain Bacteria; phylum Gemmatimonadota; class CAZMKB01; order CAZMKB01; family CAZNLH01; genus CAYTWO01. The sequence goes on along the minus strand of CAYTWO010000008.1, from coordinate 24,688 downwards.
GGCTGCGCCTGATATCGTCTTCGGCTCTCTTCCAGTCACCCAGCATCATATGAACCGTCCCCATGTTTCCGATGATTGAAGCTGTCAGCCTTCCCTCTCCGACAGATTCACTGATCCTGAGTGCTCTCGTCAGGAGTTCAAAAGACTCCTCCCACTCTGAGTTAACAAAATGCAGCTGGGCGAGGTGATTTATCACCTTCGCGAGCTGGAGAGATTTACCCTTGTCATCTAAATGATTGAGACAATCTTCGTAATATCGTCTCGCTGAAGTCAGGTCACCTTGATGTAGAGAAATACTCCCGAGGGTCATCAGGATATCCTTTACCTTCTCGAGATCACGCTGTCCCTCAATACGTTGCAGGACCTCCCTGCAATCGAGTTCCGCCTCATCGTAGGAACCGATCTGGAGGTTAATCATTGCGGCAAGGAGCCTGACTCTTTCCAGCTCCTTGTCGATCTCTTTTACCTCCATGGAGAGATAGAGCTTCATCTCCTCTGTTACTTTCAGGGCTTGTGTGTACTCACCCTTATCACAGAGGCACTCGATGACAGCTCTTCGGAGGCTCGCATGTTCCACAACCCCACTCTTCTCAATACTGCCGGATAATACCTTATTGTAGCAGTTGATCGCCTCATCATGCTTGTTTTCTCTCCTGAATTTGCTGGCCAGATCCACCAGCTTGTCATCCGGGTTTCCCCGACAGGATGGAGCGCCCATCTTCTCCTTTGTGGTGTCCCTTTCCTCGAGCTTATTGAAAAGCCTTCGTCTGGTTGCCATGACTCATACCCTTTCTTCTTTCATTAATAGAGGAAAGATAATATGTCGCTCAGGAACACCTCAAAGGACCTAAAGTACTGCACGCTACTCTCATGAAACATCTTACTATTACCGGGCAACGCTACACATTGGTTGGGGTTTTTCTCGGACACCGACCCTTGCTTGGTGTAATTAACCACTATTATGTGGCCCGAGTCCCAGGGTCGCCCTTCGCTTTTATTGATTTCAATCGACCATAAATTCCCGATCCCCAGCGTAACGAGAAGTAAAATGACGAACGTCGTAATAACTCTTCTCAGCAGAGTCATTGGAAACCCCCTTCTTACAAGGTTTGAGGTGAAATTGCTGTCACCTCTTGATAGAGCACGAAATATACCCTCCCCCAATGTTGATTTCACACTCGTACAAATCCCTCAATATTAACCAGCTACAACCAAAACTTCCTGTAGCTGAAGCAAGTCACAATCGTCTATTTATAACGTTATCGTGAAAATGCACGACCATTATCCGAACAATCAACTTTCTGATGTGACCTGGCTCAGAGCATGCTTAAGCCAAAAATCCATGTCAAATATAAAATAATAAAAAGTGCCATCCAGATAAAGCTTTGTTTTCCCGATAGTGAACCGTCAGGGCGAAATCCCCACCATATCAGGCAGACAACTGTCGATATCCACCCCAGAAGGCAGAGTAAAGAAATAATCGACCATAACTGGGACGGGATAAAACTCTTCATTCCATCCAGTGTTCCATAGGGCTTGCAGCTTGCAATTGAATCTTCCCGCGGCAAACCAGCGAGTATCTTCGAAATGAAATCATGCTCGAGTTAAGTCATTAGTACCTAAGTTGAGCGATTTTCTCACTCGATCTGCACAGATCTCTTCCCGACAGAATCGCTCAAATTAGGTAGTAGATGCCTGTTCGTTATCAATCCCAGTAGTGTTTGACTCCAGGGTTTTCACTAACTGTGACATTTCCAAGATCGAGATAGGCGAGTTGAAGATCCTTTCTCGGAGTCGAATAGAACCGTTCTTCCTCCACCAATGCCAGTGAAACACGGTAATCTCCCCCTCTGACATCAGGCGGCACCATGCAGTTAAAGTCATCCGCGACCACTAACCCCGGTTCAAGTTCCTCATGGGAAATCATACCGCTGCCGAGCATATAGATCGACAAAAAAGAATTCTCCTTTAATTCGTGTTCTTTCAACTCTTCGCCCCTCATGAACCTCAGGAAAGCGAAATAATTGGTTCGCAGTGGTCTAACCGCAGACCAGTATATACCGACCCGAAAGAGATCTCCCTCGGTCAGTCTCTCTTTCGACAGATCCACACCAAAAAGATCGATCCTATCTTTGTAGCGGAAACTCCCCTCGAAAGAGATTGGCGGTATTGGTCCAGTGTGATATGCGGGTTCCTCCTTCACCGTGATCTTATAAAGCCCCTTCTCGATCTCTTGGAGTAAGAACCGGTCGTTCAGGAACGCATCATATCTCACAAGATAGCATGATCGTGCTTTGGATTTAGAGATCAATAACTCTTCAAGCCGCTCCTTATAAACGCGTCCAACCTCGATTTCAAAAAGAGGGGAGCGCACGTCATGTAAATCCATCATCTCCTGCCGTACGTTCAAAGACATCAGCCCTCGATCAATAATTTCAACTCCCGGGCTCCTGCCCCCGACATAATGATGATACCAGAGGAGTGGTGTGGCTTCGTAAATAGATAATATCAAAGAGTTCTCATCAACTCGATCGAACAGGTTCCTGGTGAATTCATCGGGACCTTTTCTCTCGCTGAAATCGAGTGGACGAAATCCCCTCTGGAACGACATGACTATCAAACATAACATGCCCAGAACAAGACCCAGATGAAGGACTGCTCTTGCCGCCCTGGATTTCCCGAGGGAACAGACTTTTTTGACGAGGTTGGCTAAACCGACTCCGATCCAAATCGACCAGAAGAGAAAAGAGAGGGGGAAGAAGACATGTTTATCGATGACACCGTAATTCACAAAAAAGACAAAATAACCGGAAAAGGCGAGCAGGATCGTGTAGAATGCCCGTCGATCCCTGTTGTGCTGAACTACTGCTCCCAGGACACCCAGAAAGAAGCCGGCGTAAACAAAATCCCTGATAAGTACCTGAAAATAAAAACCTATTTCCCTGCCCAACTCTCCGAGTGTATACTCAAACATATCGACCTTGACGATCTTTCCAGTCAGAAGCCATAAAAATCCGCTCCATTCTCCAGGATCCACCCCGTGAAGTCCCGGATAATTAAATGGTGGAGGCAGGTGAGCCCTCATCGGGATGAAGAGGTATATAGACAGACCTATTACAAAGAAGATAAGCGATGGCAGTATAGTCCTGAGATCGAGAAATTTTACTCTCATATAGACGAGGAGAAAGAAAATTAATGCAGGAACCATCAGGACGGTAGACATATGATGAGTAAAGCTCATGCCCAGAACGAAAGAGAGAAGGTAGAAAATCCTCCGGTCCTCGCTCGCTCCAAACTTGAAGAGGAGATAGATCATCAGGGCTAGGAAAAAGGTCTGCAAAGTGTAAACCTCCGCAATTTCGGCTTGAGACCAAAATGTAAAGGAAAAGGCAAAGAGCAAGACAGCGGTAGCCGCGGCCAGTAATTCCCCTTCGAGAAGCATGATGACCCTGTAGAGGATGACACACGTCATGGAAGCCATGAGAGCAGAAAAAAGGTTTATTGCAAACGGGCTCGTGAGGCCTGGAAGGAAGGTAAGGAGTTTCCCCAGCTGAATATATAAGGGATAACCGGTTGGATGCGGTATACCGAGGACTGTCGCGTGGAAGACAAATTCACCGCTGTCCATCCAGTATAGATTGCGGCAAAGGTTGTGATAATAGACTATGAAGGTTAAGGAAAACAGAAGAACGGGCACCCCTGAACTCAAAACAACCTTTTTAATACCCTCTGACCCGTTCATGTTTACCCTGCCATTGAGATTTCTGCCGCGTCGTTGGAGAACGCTTGTCGAAGACCCGGATCATCAATCGTCGGAGGATATGGTAATTTACGGACAGAAACACTCCCTGAAAGCTGTGATTGCATGGTCGATATCCAGGGCAGAGACATCCAGGTGAGTGACCGCTCGCATTGTCATCCTGCCGAACGGAACGATCAGAACCTTCTTCTCTTTCAGTCGATCTATAACATCTTTGATATTCTTTTCCCGATCCGTGATCTGAATGATGACTATGTTGGTGTCAACGTTTGCGACATCTACATGAACACCTTGACAACCTGCGATTCCCTCAGCCAGTTTTTTTGCGTTGTTATGATCCTCTGCAAGCCTCTGAACGTTATTCTCCAGGGCATAGATCCCTGCAGCCGCCAGAATACCAGCTTGACGCATCCCACCTCCCAAGATCTTCCTCACACGTCGGGCCTTTCCTATCAACTCCGAATTTCCGGAAAGGCAGCTTCCGACCGGCGCGCCAAGCCCCTTCGAAAGGCAGATCGAAACTGTATCGGCCCTCCGGGCATACTCTTTCACATCGATGCCCGAAGCTACCGATGCGTTAAAGAGTCTCGCACCATCCAGGTGGACAGATATCCCCTCACCCTTCGCAAAATCAGATATTTCCGTCAAAATATCTAGTGGAAAAACAGTTCCTCCCGCCCGGTTGTGGGTGTTTTCAAGACATATCAGGCGAGTTGGAGGGGAGTGAAGGTTCCCCGGGGAAAAGACCGCCTCGACCTGCTCCCGACTGATCACCCCGTGCTCCCCGGTAATGGGCCTGATCTGAATCCCGGACAAAATACCAGGCGCTCCCCCTTCGAAATTATAGAGGTGTGCACCAGCCTCTACTATTACCTCATCCGCCGGCGAAGTCAGTACCTTTATCGCCGTCTGATTCGATTGAGTTCCACTTGGGAAGTAGAGAGAGGCTTCCTTTCCCAGCATACCGGCAACCATCTCCTCAAGATGCTTTACCGTGGGATCGTCACCAAAGACATCATCCCCTACTTCAGCCCTTGCGATACACTCCCTCATCTCCTGTGAGGGCTTTGTCACCGTATCTGAACGTAAATCGATTACCTTACTCATACCTGTCCCTGTAAGGGTTCAAAATATCCGTCAGCAGTATTGAGATAACAATTGAAAAACCACCGGGAAAGAAGTAAGAAGGGCTTTAGACTGGATACCATCAGGTAATTTTCAGCGCAGTAGTACCATCTTTTTGCTAAACTGTAAAACCACCTCCTGATTCCCCGGTTGGATCATCGTCAACCTGTAATAATAAGTGCCGCTGGAAACCGGTTCACCATTATCGTCTCTTCCATCCCAGCGGACAGTATATTCTCCGGGTCCCACCTCTCTTTCCTCCAAGTTTCTGATCTTCTGCCCTCTCACGTTGAAAATGGATATCATGGCCTTTAAGGGAAAGGAATCCTCTCCGTTTTCCGTGCTTTTGATCGAGTATTTTATCTCAGTCTGCGGGTTAAACGGATTCGGGAAGTTCTGCTGCATATTCACTTTGAAAGATGTCGGGAGACCAGTCACCGTTGACCTGATCCTCACCGGTTCAGAAAAAAGCTCCGTCTCATCCAGATGGATAACCCCGAGTATATACTGATAGGTAATGCCGGATTCGAGGTCAGTATCCAGATAGACCTCATTATCGAGCGGGATCAAAACATCGTTGAGCCGGATATACTCCGCGGAAGGAGGTTCGGCGAGGTCTTCGTGGATCTCAGACCTGTAAATGTTTATGCCCAGAACGGAATCGCCGAGGTTATCCTCCCAGGACAACCGGATCCCCTCCTTTACGACCCCACCGTTGAAGATTGGATTAAAGACCTGAAGGTTTTTCCTCGAATTCTGGAATCCGGGCGTTCCCTGAAAATCCGCGTTTGCTACGAGAGCTGTATCCCAGTTACTTGGATCATCTGCACCATCCAGTGATACACGTTCCATCGACGCCGCGGATGGACCCTGACGCCCCGCAGGCCAGCCCTCACCAGACAGGTTGGCAGTACTCATGACGTTGCCGTTTTCGTCCTGAAGAATAAGGAAATCGCCGTCAGGATCCAATAGCAGGTTGCCGGAGACATCACCGAACAGTTCGTAACTTCTGTTGACTCCCTCACGATCATATCTGGAAAGGAGATAATAATCCCCTTTATCGATCAATCCCTTCAGGTGATACCGGGCTTGATTGTCCATCAAAGTCCAGCCCCTGAGATCGACCGTATGATCGAGGGAATTGTAAAGTTCAATGTACTGGTTCTCCCCTCCCCAGAACACCTCGCTGATCTGCACATCACCATGATCGATTTGGACCCGAGGACCTGTTCTTATCGTCAAAGACGGGAAAAGGAGTGGACCATTCCCCCAGCCATCATAGACATAGAGCGATACCAGATACTCCTCATCGTGGCTCAACCCATCGATCCGTAATTCCTGCTCTCGATTGAGGTCCCGGAACGTCAAGCCGGCCTCTTTCTCTCCTCGCAGTTCAACAATGGACCATGCCGGCCTGTCGGTCTCGAAAAGAATCGTCGCTCCATCCTCTGTTATGTGCTTGATCTCGGGAAGACTCTCGAACGACAGGTCATGACCGCGATTTCTCTCGTATCTATCCTCAACAAGGTACGCAATTAAGTTTAATGTCAAAGTGATATTGTCAACTTCCGCTCCTGCGGTATCACCCGGAACCAGTAGATGGGAATCCGAGATCATTGCAATCCTTCCCCTGCCAATCGCGGAAACAATGTATAGTGGAGCCCCATGTTGAAAAGCAGGACCGATAGATATAATTCCTTCCGATTCACTATTTTGGATCCTGAGTCCATGCTCGAGTGATAACCTCTGGACATTCCCGAACGGACCATTTGTAATGGGGTTACTTAAAATATTATCTGTAATAGTCAGTGTGCCATTCCCGGGCTGCTCGTTCCTGCTGAACCTGATTTCTCCACTGACCTCATCACCTAAAATACCTTCCAGGAGATCGTTCAGGACACTAATCCCGTTCTTCGCCCCACGGAAACCGGAGTCGTCCCCCCCTGCGAGAAGGAGTGAACCTCCCGATTCGACAAAATTCCTGACTGCCGCAATCTCTTCCACCGAGAAAGGAATATCCGGCTCGCAAATGATCAGCAGGTCAAACAGGCTGAGGTCTTGAGCGTTGTCGCTATCGAGCCAGGTTATGTGGCCTTCTGGAGGCAGGGTTTCAGCCACATATCTCCCTGTCAGATAAAGCCTGTGTGCCATAGCAGAAAGAGAACCGGACCACAGGTTTGTGATTCCCGGGTGCTCGGGAAGTGGCATGGGTTCATCATCGTCTATCGCCCACCATTCACCTGCATGATGCTCACCCTTGCTTCGGTCGAACAGGATATAGATATCATCACCAGTCGAAAGGGTGATCCCTCGAGATGGCATAAAGGTTAGGGCCAATAAAATAAGTATGGTGTTTATCATAAAGGATCTGGACACGGCAGGGCTCAATTCATCGGTTTAAGGTGGAAGAAAATCTGTACATTCCACTCCCTGAAGTTAGGTTTATTATACAACTATTTTGACTTTGTTGTCAAGTACAATAGTTTAATGCACTCGCTTCCGGAGTCCCTGATCGACATTGACAAAAAGGGAATACGTTGATATAATGCGCTCACAGATAAAACAGACATCTTTTTCCCGCAGACGAATACCGTGTCGGCAAAATGATCGTCCGCGGTTATCATCTAATAGCCACCTCAACTTTGCGTGAAGCAGATAATATTCACTGAAATGAAGGAAGCGAAAACTGATATGAAATTGGTATCCATCAATCTGCTGGGGTATAATGATAAAAGGTACATCTATAAATGTATCAATTCAATCCTGAATCAGACCTTCAAGAATACGGCGATAACCTTTATCGACAACAATTCCACAGATCACTCCGCGGAGTATGTTGAAGACAATTTTCCAGAGGTCAGGGTAATCCGTTACCAGGATGATCCCGATGCCGGGTACGCTAAAGTACACAACTTCGGTATAAGGCTCACGCGCGGCGACTACATTCTGATCATGAATGTCGACATTTTCTTAGAACCGAACGCGATCGAGGAACTTGTTAAAGCGCTCGAAAACTCGGCGAAAAACGGCTCCGCAAGCGGAAAAGTCTATCAGTCCGATGAAAATTTCGATAAGACCAATCGATTCGACACTACGGGAATATACCTTACGAAAGACAGGAGAGTTCCAGACAGAGGATGGGGAGAAGAGGATCATGGGCAGTATGACGATCCCGAACAGATTTTCAGCCCGACAGGTGCGCTTACCATATACAGCCGTGAAATGCTCGAAGACATAAAGGTTTTCGACGAATACTTTGATGAGGACTTCATCTCGTACAGAGAAGAATCTGATCTCAACTGGAGGGGAAAATTATTGGGCTGGCTCTCTGTCTACGTTCCCACATCGATCGCTTATCACGACAGAACATACTCAAAGACGACAAGAAAAAACCAACCCCGTTACATGCGGCGACTCGTATTTCGAAACCGTTATCTCATGATCGTTAAAAACGACACGGTGACTAATCTGCTGAGGCACCTCCCGAACCTGCTGCTCTTTGAACTTATGGCTTTCGTCTATGTCCTCTTCAGAGAACAATTTCTCTTCACCACCTACCTCGAGGTCATACGTCTCATCCCGAAGATGCTCAGAAAACGGCGTGAAATCATGAAGAGGAAGGTTGTCTCAAACAGCGAAATACTGAGATATATCCGTTAGAGAGCCTGCTCAGGGTGCCATCCCTCTCCCGAGAATCCGTTCTGATCCCTCCGTGTCACCGCCGCATAGAACTCTTCCCCTTTTTCCTCTCCCCATGGTTAGGGTCGAGTGGGACTGTCCAGCTTAGATTCCACGCTCGAGACCTTGTCGTCCAGAGATTGATCCCGGTCCGTTCGGGTAGCAAGCTTGATAACCGTTGACACTCGAGGGGCACCCATTTCGTGAACCACCTCGTGACATCGCTTGATCGCAGCAAACACGGCTTCCCACTCCCCCTCTATATTGGTCCCAAAGGCATGCAGGCTGGAATGCAGACCCGTCTCCTCGAGAACCCTCTCACATGCAACCACGTACCTGGACAGGGATACACCCACTCCAATGGGAACCACACTGAAATCCGCCATTACTTTCATACGATACTCCTCTCAAATGATATTTGCACCTTGAACTGAAGAAACAGTCTACTCCACCCTATGGAGCTCACAATGGGATCAAATAGAAACAATAGCAGCTAACCAGTTTCCCCCCCTCGACTCTCGGTCCCCTCAGAACCAGGGGGTGGAAAGAGGCCGAGTTGATTCAGTATTGCCAGATTATCCCAGGTCACCCAGGTCTCGACGATCTTTCCCTCCTCGAGCCGGTGAAATCCGCTGAACTCGCATTCCATTCTCTTACCCGTCGGGGGAAATGGTCCCATTTGACCTGTCTGGGTTCCGGAGTATACGCCATAGAATGCAACCAGGTCACCTTCTGAAATGACCATGTCGAGTGATGTCTTCGAGTCGGGCATTTCCTTGTCCCACTGCTGAAGAAGTACCTTGAAATCATCGAGGCTTTCTACCTTGGCATCCGGTGTCGCCTGACAATACCTCTTATAATCCTGCGCGATAAACTGCTCCAGTCTGTCATGCTCGCGATTGTTCAAGGCTTCGAAAGTCTTTAAGACGATAGCCTTGTTCTTCTCGGACTGATCAACCTTACCGGTACAACTCAGAAATAACCCGGTTAGATACAGGATGGCCAGAATAAATATGAATCTAGCACCCATTGCGTCCACCTCCTTGAGCTGTTGGTGTTCGAATGAAATGACTAACTCGAATCGATCACTTTCCTTATCTCACGAATGTGTTCCGGTGTCGTCCCGCAGCAGCCACCGATGATCGAGACCCCCCCGTCGATGAGCTCCTTTGTCTTTTCCGCGAAGAAATCGGGTGACTCGGTGTAGAACAACTGACCATTCTTCATCTCTGGTTGACCCGCATTGGACTGAATTATAACGGGCAGCGGAGAGATACTCGTGAACACACTGGCAATTTCGATCATCTTCTCGATACCGTTACCACAGTTCGAGCCGATGACATCTGCTCCCGATTCCTGAAGCCCGGCCAAAGCCTCTTCGATACTGACCCCCATGATCGTGAAAAAACCCCTTGGGGTCTCGTCAAATGTCATGGTCGCCATAACCGGAGTCAGCGGAGAGACCGCTTTCGCAGCCTCGACCGCGAGGATGGCTTCCCGCAAATCGGTCATCGTCTCGACACAGACCACATCGATGCCTGCTTTGATCAGTGCATTCAGCTGACGCTCGAAACCCCTGGTCAGTTCTTCCGGTTCGGTATCTCCATATGGCTTCAATATCCTTCCAGAGGGGCCACAGGAACCCGAAACGTATGCCCGGTCACCCACGACTCTCTTGACGGCTGCAACGGCATTCGCATTGATCTCCTCGGTTTTGTCCTCGAGTCCATACTCCAGGAGCTTCATCGGAGAAGCTCCGAACGTGTTTGTTTGAATGATCTCCGCGCCGGCATTGAAATAGAGCCGTGCGATATCACCGAGGATTTGTGAGTTTGAAAGGTTCAACGATTCAGGGCAGTCTCCTGCTTTCAATCCTCTTTGGAAGAGCATGGTACCCATCGCACCGTCGGCAACGATGACATCTCCTGCCTTCAGACGTTCGAGGAATGGCTCCATTCAATTCCTTACTGCATCAGTTCTTTTACCCTATCGACGGCATTGGCCGCATCATAGGCGTACGCGTCCGCTCCGATATCCCTCGTATACTCTTCAGTTATGGGTGCACCACCGATTATGACCTTCAGATTATTGTCGAGCCCCTTCTCTCTCAGGAGGTCGATGACACCCTTCATCACAGGCATGGTCGTCGTCAGTAGTGCGGACATCCCTATTACATCGACCTCCTCCCTCTCCACCACCTCCACAAATTTATCTGCCGGAACATCCTTGCCGAGATCGATGACCTCGAAACCTGCGCCTTTCAGCATGATACCTACCAGGTTCTTACCAATATCATGAAGATCCCCTTGAACCGTTCCGATGGCTATTTTCCCTGCGCTGGGAATTCCCTCTTCGATCAGGAGCGGTTTCAGTTGTTCCATCCCGGCATACATGGCTTTTGCCGCGAGGAGTACATCGGGGAGGAATATTTCGTGATTCTTGAATTGTTCCCCTATAACATTCATACCAGCGACAAGCCCCGAGTAGAGGATATCCTTTGGCGACATGCTGTCTTCAATCGCCTGTCTCGTCATTTCTAAGACTTTTTCGTCATCTCCCGCCTGCAAATAATCGGAAATTTTATTAAAAATGTCCATTTCCTCCCTCACTCATATTGATTCCATTTTCATGATTCCAGCATCCTGTTCATCCGTAACCGGCATGAGTGTGTCTCGCATTCCCGACAAAACGGATAGTCGGTTTCGAACAGATGGATCTCTTTTTCACCTGCAACCAGGACCCCACTGACCGACTTCAATGGACTCATCAGGAAACTGTCGTTCAGCGTCATCTGAATTTTACCTGGATCGAGGTAGTGGAACAGCTTCTTCTGACCACTAATATCCCAGCCGCAGTACCCGGCACTGTAGCTCAACACATCACACTCGGTGTCGATCAGGCCGCGTTCCAACAGGTCCCGATATACGTCTTTTTCGAGCACCTCGACCGCCTTATCGGCCGCCAGTGAGGCCACTGTATCGAGCATGGTTCCGAGGGCAAACTCCCGACTCTCGAAGAGGGTCTCGATCGTGGCACTGATCTCGCTACCCAGTGTCAGTGCGAACAACACCAGCGAGCGGGACTTTGGATAGATTAATTTGAGTGGATTGTCTCCCTCATTCTTCCCTTCACCGCGGAAGATCGTATCGAACTCACCTGTCGACAATCCAGAGGTGATACATACCGGTTCAGCGGTAGTCAAAAAAAATTCCATTGCCTTCGAATGGAGTTCGCGAATCCTCTCATGAACATCCGATCCATCTTTGATCCCCTGGCTCCTGTAGACCGTCTCCCGTTCCGGTAAGATCCTGGCTCTGTCTATCGTAACGATCGTACTCAAGGTGACCTTCCCGGCAAGTTGTCCTGCCCATTTCGACGAGCCTCACCTTCCATGAGCCCGGTCAGAGCATTCGCAACCTCCTCGGATAATCGATGTGGTTCATAACTCTCGAGCAGACGATTTACCTCCCCATGCGCGCGCTCTTCGATAGTCAGTCCTCCCTCCTCTTTCCACCGTGACCTGTTCGCCCTGTCGATAACGGGTCCCGGCATGAAATGTTCATCTCTCAGATATTTCCGTGTGTGCTTCGAGATCAGCAGATGCTGATCCGATATCAATTCCTCGAATATCGAGAGCGCAGGGAAATCCTCCTTCGGCTCGATACCATCGATCAGTCGTCCCATCATGCCGCATATTTCGTTATCGACAACCAGTTTCTCGAGGCTCTGACAGCTCTCGAAATCGATCATTCCAGGGCCAGACACATTGTTGATCCCGGCCAATGCTGCCAGGGTCGCCCCGATCCCGGTCTCGAGACCAGATTGGGCATCGAGCAGCTTTGCGTCACTCAGTGATATATAGGCCTGTGTCGGCAGCCCGAGGTGTTTTCCGATCTCATTGTACGCGCAGTCTATCATCATAGTCTCGATCGCGCCCATAGGAGTCGTCTCGTAACGTACGTCAAAAATTGCCGGTGATCCTCCATACAGGATAGGAGTTCCCGGATTGGTGAGCTGACTGATTACTACGCCGCTCAGTGTCTCGGCGGTATGCTGGATCAATGTCCCGGTCAGGGTGACCGGGGCCATGAAACCCGAGAGGGGCATGGAAATAAATTCGACGGGAATGGCATAATTGGCGCAATCGACAACGTTTTGCGAGGTGACATCACTCCACTTCAAGGGGGAAGTCGGACAGCAGGAAAAAATCGTGAGCGGTTTTTCCCTGAGCGCCTCCTCCGTCCCTCGAACAGCTACCTGGAGGTCCTTCATGACATTGAACGCATCTATCGTGAAGGTGCCGGTTACCACAGGCTTCCTGCAGTAGAGAATACTCAGGTAGAGTCGATAGCTGTCGGAAATACCTTCATGAACATCACTCGGTATCATAGCCGTACTTTGGGATGCGATGTTCCCCAGCTGACTCACGATTTTCGTGTATTTGATATAGTCTTCGGTCGATGGTTTGCGCATCTTTTTTGTCTGATAATCGAGGAGATTCAGCGCGGCCGACCCGGGAGTAAAATAGACATTGTCGCCGGAAAAATCGTGAGTCTCATCCCCATAGGTATCAAAGAGCCTGAACGATCCGGGTGCAGAAGCGATCGATTCCTGGATTATATCAACCGTGAGAAACGCATGTTTTTTCCCTTGCTCGATCCGCGCGCCGTGATCCGACAACATCGACAGGACGCCCTCGTTGTTGATCTCGATCCCAAGCGTGCATAGAATATCGATCGCTTCCGAAATGATCCGTTCGATCAGCTGATCGTCCAAAAAACGCAACTTTGGCCTCATAATCGTTCTCCTCAGGAATAGATAATCGACCGTGGATAATCTTCATCTTAACTGTACAACTCCTCGGCGTAGTCATCTTTCAGGCTACTCTTCCCCGGACGAGATCGAGTACAACCACCACCTTACTTTACGCTGGCCGAAGGACCTCGCATGGCGTTCAAAGTATATGTTCATCTCTTCACCGCCCCGGACCTTTACCCTGTACCAGTGTCTGCGTACATACCTTTCACGGCTACCGTCTCGACAGTCGGCAGTCTGCTTCCATTTCTCGATCAGCCGGTCGACAGTGTATTCCCGGTCACGCCAGATGAATTTCCAGGGGAACCCAGGCTCACCCGAAGCCATTCTCGATATATCCATTGTTTCTATAACCGGTTTTACCGGTTCACTGATCAATCGGTCCGGCATATCGCTAAAATTCCCCTTCAAAACTGACATTAACCGGACAACGCGCTTCTACTACGGCCACCACTATATATGAATTCATCGTCTAATTCCAGGTTTATTCCAGGGAAGGTTTATTCCAGGATCATCAACTTTGGGAGTGGATCTATAGACATACATTTCAATAACCAACCCGGTTCATCCGTGAGTTCAATCCCCTATCGGATGAAAAGATAGGTGAATGAACCCTTGGCGACCAGATTCCCGGACTGGGTCACCTCTACATCACACACACCGATCGTGCGGCCACGACGAACAATCCTGGAACGGGCAATCAGTGACCCCTGATCGACCATTGCCGGATGCAGAAAATTCACCTTGAACTCAATGCTGGTCATCGTCTCGTCATCTGCAAGGTCGGGTACGAACGCGTAGACGGCGGCATTATCCGCTATCGCACTGATGATCCCACCCTGTACTACCCCCTCCTCCTGCAGGTAATCCGGAAGAACCTCCATAGAAATCTCGACTCCATCGGGTGAACGAGATAAGAGCTGAAAACCAAAATGTCTGTTTACGGGAGTCTTTGAATGTACACCGATAAGTTCTTCAGGATCGTTCATCTCTTGGCCATTACTTTCTCAAGCCTCATCTCCCTTATCGATCGCTCCGACGATCATGCCGGCCACCACTGCTTCAGCGAGTGTCCCGAGAAACCACGTGAGTGCCATAGAATAAGGGATGGGCATAACGGAATAGGACCCGTAACCCATGGCTACACCGGATCCCAAACCGAACCAGAAACCATACTTCAAGCCAGACCCGACTCCCTTATCGCGAAAGAACCACGAGAAGATTCCAACGAACGCAAAGGAGTAAATAAGTGTCACGACATACATCAGGCCCATCCTCATCTCTCCCTCGGGCCGCCAGAGTTGAGCGGTCGCCTGATAGGAAGAGCCCAGAATCGAAACATGGATAATATAATCCATGATCGACCAGGCAACGAAAACGACCACAACGGCAAGAAGCATTTTTTTCATTCTCTCTGTCCTCCCTTCTCGAGGTCCAACCTACCATCCTCCCCGCGTACTGCCCGCAAGTAGATTCGTCGCTCATCACCATCAGTGATAAGCCGTTCCCCTTCACCCCCTTTCAATATTTTCAGGGTCTCAACGATTAATTGTATGGATCGGTCGTTGTGAAAATCGAGCAGAGAACAACCCATTAGGTAGTCCCGCTCACTTTTTCATTTCCTTCACCAGCTTTTCGATAAGCATCTTATCATCCGGGAGGAGACCGGACGCTGGAAGCCTGGTAACGACCTCCGCCCAGCTCTGATCCTGCGTCCAGGCCCGTTTCAGGAACGGTATGGCTTCATCCACTCGATCTGAATCCGCCAGAGTTACACCGACCCAGAATGGGGCTTCTCCGTTGGTTTCCGGATCAGAGACGATGCTTGTCGCCTCGAGATAGGCCTCCATTGCCTTCGCGATATCTTTCCTGACCACCCACTCGTCACCTTCATTGAGCTTGAGATAGGCTCTCTGCAGTCGAACAATCCGGCGGAGTTCGCCTATGGGATCGGGATGGTCCTCGACCCGGAGATCGAAGAGCCTGTCTGTCCATGGACGCCCTGTATTCCTGCTGGACACTATTAGAATCGCCGCTGACTGTCGTCCGCGAATATCACCACCCTCCATTTCCGCAGCCTCGAGGGCGGCGAGCATGCGATCCGCGAGATCACCGTCGGTCGTTTCATACGCGTTCGCCATAGCGTCCCAGACTGTTGGTTTTTCCATCAGGTTGGCCTGAACAGAGTACTGAGCACCTACTCGATGACCCGCGGCGAAAATGCATCGTGAGCCGGTATGTGCCGACACGTTCCCGAGGGCATCGACCATGGCAACCTGCCTGACCGCTTCATCGGGATCTGTAGAAACAAGGGCACTCAGTGCCTCGGTTGCAGTACGGCCAAAGCGCATCAACTCGAGACCGAGGGGACCGTACGCGGGATCGACCAGCGATTGGGTGGCGACAGCGCCAACTCCCGCTTCTGCCCAAGGCACTATCGGACCAACGGAGAACCAGTGGGACTGGACCGCGACGCCCATTTCGCCGGTTGTCGAGTCCCTTGCAACGATAGAATAAGTTGCTACCGGTCTACGTGGCAGGGTCATCTGTGCACAGAGATTGCCAGATGTGGAGATGAGGATCAGGGTCAGGGTAAAAAAATAACGCATTGACACCCTCCAATTCACTTTAACTGCTTTTTTCTCTATTGTCTCGATATAGGACAAAATATGATAAATCACAATGGATTAGCAAGAAAAAATGGTAGAGAGGAGTAATGGGAATCTGCTATTGATTGCGATCCACACGGCTAAAGTGCCTTGAAATCTTCCGATGCCCGAACCAACTCACTCACCATCCCTGCATCCATTGGGGAATGGCTTCCATCAGGAACGATCTTGAGCTCGGATCCTGGTAACGCTTTGTGCAGTTCCCACGCTGATATCACAGGGCAGATGGTATCGTAGCGACCCTGTACGATCCGACACGGGATATCCCCGATTTTTCCTGTATTCTCCAGGATATAATTGTCTGACTTCATGAAAAATCCGTTCAGTGTGTAGTAGCATTCTATGCGCCCGATCGAGAGGGCGGAATCGTCACCGACCATCGCATCTACAGCCGCCGGATCCGGGAACAGTGTCATAGTAAAGGCCTCCCATCGTGTCCACGCTCGGGCGGTTTCTATCTTAACCTCTTCGTCATCTCCGGTCAATAGATGGAAGTAAGCCTTGACGGTATTGTCTCGCTCTTCCTCCGGTATCACCGCCAGATACTTCTCCCATTCGTCAGGGTAAATTCTCGAGGCTCCACCTTCCTGATGCAGCCATTCGATCTCAAACCGCCTGGCAAGGAATACCCCCCGAAGGATGATCCCCGCCACACTGGCTGGATAGGTAATGGTATAGCAGAGAGCGAGCGTACTTCCCCAGCTCCCTCCCATTATGATCCATTTATTAATGCCCAGATGAATCCTGAGCTTTTCGAGATCTTTTACTACATCCCATGTCGTATTCCCGGCGATCTCTGCATGAGGGGTACTCCTCCCTGAACCACGCTGATCAGGTAGGATAATCCTGTAGAACTCGGGATCGAAGAAGCTGCGGTAATCCGGCAGGATCCCAACGCCGGGACCTCCATGAAGGAACAGGGCCGGCCTCCCGCCTGGATTCCCGACCTCCTCATAGAATAGCGTGTGGAGATCAGAGACTTTCAGCGTGTCTGTCCTGTACGGGTCGATTTCCGGGTAGAGTCCCATGTCGTTGATCATGTTGACCTCGTGTTGTTCAGGGTGTCTTTCCAATCAACATCAATTTTTCCAGATCTGAATATCCTGCAAGATGAACCCGCAGACAGGTCCATCCATATATCCAGATCGTTTCCCATCCACTCACCTGCGGATTCGAACCTCGTAATGCAATAAAAGCCGCCGTGCAGAGATCAGAATCGATAACGACACGAAATCCTCCAGATATACACCGAAAAATTACCAACGACAGCACAAAATGTCAATGTAACAAAACCAAAGTAGGGGCACAGCTCGCCATGCCCCTACACGCGGAATATCCCTGCCATAAGATCAACTTAGGCTACATCCCCTTCAACACAACTTTCCTCTGTCTCGAGATCGTTGCTCCCTCTAATCGCAGGAAATAGATCCCGGATTTCAGACTGATCCCGTGATTGTCTTTCCCATCCCACACGATTGTCACTCCTCTTTCCAGATCACCTTCCCAGAGGTCCCTAACCAATCTTCCGCGCAGATTGTAGACCTTCAGTGTCATACGGGATCGCAAAGAGGTGTTCCGAAAATCTTTCTCCATCTCAAACCCAGGTCTATTCACAAAAATCGTCGTAGATCCAATGAAGGGATTGGGGCAATTCTGGAAAAGGAAGGAGGAACCGTTCCCTGCTCTTTGATCACCGTTGCCATTACCGATGCCAACACTCGTAACACTATTCTCCTCCCCCGGCGTTCCCATGTCACCATCTCCATACGGTTCAGTGGATAGAGCCCAGGCTTCGCCGACCGAATTGTCCGGGCTCCCTTCGATAAATTCAAGGGACTGTCCGCTACCCTGTGGCCATCCGCTGCCACCGTAGGCAATGCTGTCGACGAGTTCGCCTGTGGGATCGACGAGAATGATCTCGTCCTCCCCGTTCGAGAGAGTAAAATTATCGTAAACGTAATTTGGAGAATATCCCCCGTTGAGGCTTGGATCACCCTCCCTTCCGAGCACATAATAGGTCCCTGGCAGGAGGATCAACTCGTTCTTCCCGGAGAGCAAGTGAGAGTTTGTCCCGCTGTCTCGGATGACCCATCCGTTGAGATCTATAGACTCCTCACCCGTATTGTGCAGTTCGAACCACTCACCATAGCTGTCCGAAACCATGACTGGATCGTTCATGATCTCGTTTATGACGACCGAGGAGAAAAGCGCTGAAGGGACAAAGGGAGAGGAGAGGAGAAGGACAAGAAGGTAACCTACCAAAGTTCGCATAGCGACCTCCACCTGTTAAACGGTTGGTTAACAACAAGTCCGGACGACCAACTGGATGCTTCACTTTTCCATGGGAGAGCTCGTCAGAATGGGCGAGAGAGGCCAAAAAGCGGGTTATGCGCCGCCCTGACAACGAACGGATGTTTTTCCTGCTCGAGGACCATATTCTCGATCCTCAAGGGCTGTCGAAGGGTAGCAGGGCATAGATGAAAGAGGAAGCAGGAGCAAACGATTGAACAGTCAAGGTCTTACACCGGTCTTTCACCTGGTGGACAACCGGTGTAAAGCCTTGACAGGGAGTAGAAATTAGGTATAAGAAATTTTGGTCGGGGCGCACTTCTGTGCGCCCCTTTTTTACAGAGTGGTTACGATCGTTATGTCGAACTGAACCACCTCTGCTTCTCCGGAGATGTCATCTGACCCCTCAGAGATCTCGAAGAGAACCTGAGCAAGGTACTGCATGACCCCCTCGTTAAATAGTTCGAGGAGGCGCTCGTCACCGACGACCTCGATCTCACTCGAAACATCGTCAATGCCATTGAGACTGACGGTTTCCGAGATAATAGGAGGTGTCCCGAGGGGGTCCTCATTCATCGCCGCGAGATATGCGTTATAAGTGAGATCCACTTTCCCCGTGTCGTTGTGGAAATCGATGGTGATCAACATTCTTACAGATTCTATCGAGTTGACGTCTCCCATCTCGGACCTGAAATCGATACTCTGCGTAGGACTTTGTATCTCGTAACTTCCGAGATTCCCCGGGATCACGTTTTCCTTTCCATATTGTATTATTTTCTGGGAAGGGTTGAGATACTCGAGGAGATCAAACTCGAGTGTCACGGTCGTATTACCGATCGTGTCGGTGTTGTTTAAAATATCATCACTGCATCCGAACAGGAATAGAGAAACAGACACAAACGGTATTAGACAACTTCTCTTCATGATTCCTCCAATTTTTCTCACGATGTCGATTAATACACGTACCGTTATCTTTCCGGATTAGTGCTTGGCAAATTACATGCCTCTCGCCGTATCATCCATCCCAATCTTCACTCTGATGATCTAACTCTTTCCCAGATACTGGACTGCATCGAATCCCTTCCAATGGATCCTCTAAATCGATGCAGACAAGATCTCGTCGTAAAGCGCGAAACCATGCACTTTTTCCACGATCTCGCAATCTTTTCATGGATGTGGCCGTTGACATCTCTTCCTCTTTTATTCATCTTACACCAGTTAGGTCATACCTAATTTGAGCGATTATGTCGGGAAGAGATGCGTGCAGTTCGAGTGAGAGAATCGCTCAACTTAGGTCATAGGAATATACGACACAGAATCTTCGAGACAATAACAGAATCACCAGATATCGGCTCGATCTCTGGGAAGACAAATAGCGAGGCAGTAAATGACAGGTAAAGAAGAAGTTCTCCATATCCTTGGATCAGTGAAATATCCGAAGACAGATACCGATATCGTGAACCTCGGTATCGTGAAAAATATCACTACCACAGATGGTCAAATCATCATACACCTCGAATTTTCCGAGTCAGAACCGGGAGTGAAATGGATGATCGAGGAAAGGTGCAGGAAGGCAATCCGGGAGCGTTTACCGGAAGCCGAGATCGAGATCAACGTTGATCTCATCCAGCCCGAGGCGGGGACGGGTGCCCTACATCCACGTGGGAGCCCTCTGCAACGAGATCTCATTCCGGAGGTCAGATGCCCGATCGCCGTCGCGAGCGGCAAAGGAGGTGTAGGCAAATCGACGGTTGCTGTCAACCTGGCCTTTACTCTCTCGAAGATGGGAAAGAAGACCGGACTCTTCGACGCCGACATATACGGTCCAAACGTACCCCGCATGCTTGGGATCGAAGGACAGATGCCAGAGGTTATAAAGGGAAAGATCGTCCCGATCGAGAGGGACGGAATGAAAATCATGTCACTGGGGCTGATTGCTCGACCCGACCAGGCAGTGATCTGGAGGGGTCCACTCGTCAGCAAGGCCATCGAAAAGATGCTCGCTGACGTCCAGTGGGGCGAACTCGATTACCTGATCATCGATCTGCCTCCCGGTACCGGCGATGCCCAGCTTACTCTCTCTCAACGACTCTCACTGGCAGGAGCGGTGATGGTAACTACACCCCAGGGTGTCTCACTCTCTGACGTGAGGCGCGGCATCATGATGTTTCAGAACGTTGGCGTCTCCATCCTCGGGCTGATCGAAAACATGGCCTACTATACATGTCCAACATGCGGTTCCAAGGGCGAGATCTTCCCGGGAAAAGGTGTGAAGGAACTGATACATGAGTTCGGTATAAATCTTCTTGGAAGAATCCCTATCGATCCTCGCATCTCCTCCGGGGGTGATACCGGAACCCCGGTGACGGTCACGGAACCTGAAGGAAAAGTGGGGATGGTCTTTAAAGACGTTGCCCGATCCGTCATCGACCTGACGGGGAAATTACAGGAGAATCAGCCGCGCGCTTTCTAGAAAATCTCCAGACTGAAACCCTCTATCACCCACCCATAAGGATTGAACTCCCGCTGAAAAATGTCCCCGCAACGGCCGCGGTCATCAGGCATGCCAGAGTAGCTGCAAGTAGTGCCCGAGGACCAACCTTTGTCAGATCATATGTTTTCGAGGGTACCAGAGCCGAGATACCTCCGATGAAGATGGCCAGTGACGCCACGTGCGCGAATCCACAGAGCGCGTATGTTGTAACCACCACCGACCTGGGGTGCTGCAGCATTCCCGAACCGATCGCCCTGGACAGGTCCATATATGACTGAACCTCTGTCACGATCAGGCGCTCGCCTATGATATCGGCAACCACCTTAGCGTCGACCGGCGGGATACCGATCGCGAGCGTAAAGGGATAGAAGAGATAACCCGTTAATCCCCGGAGAGACCATTCCAGATCCAATCCGGTGACATGGTTCAGCCAGCCGCCGGTATACTCGAGGACCAGATCCCCGAGTGCAACGAGCCCGAGGAAAGCCAGCAACA
This sequence comes from uncultured Gemmatimonadota bacterium, assembly GCA_964442125.1. Classification (GTDB taxonomy): domain Bacteria; phylum Gemmatimonadota; class CAZMKB01; order CAZMKB01; family CAZNLH01; genus CAYTWO01. The sequence goes on along the minus strand of CAYTWO010000008.1, from coordinate 3,363 downwards.
GTGCAGCGATCCCCACGACGAGTTTGACCCCGTTGTTGGCCCCGTTGATAACAGCCTCTATCCAGTTCTTTTCAGGCGGCTGACAGGGAGTCACATCGACCCCCAGCGTGGCAGGCACATCGGTTTCAGGAAGCAGCAGTTTAGACATGACCACCGCGGCCGGCGCAGAGAGAATAGAGGCAGAGACAAGATGCCCGGCAATGTTGGGGAATTCCCCACGGAGGAGAAAGACATACAGTGCCAGGACGTTGGAGGCCACTGTCGCCATACCGGCCGTCAGGATAGTACAGAGTTCTGAATTTGTCATTTCCCCGAGATAAGGCCTGACGGTAAGAGTCGATTCGATCCCCACGAAGATATTGCTCGAGGCACATAGCGATTCGGCCCCGCTGATCTTCATCAATCGGGAGAAGATATACGAAAAGCCGCGTACGATCCAGCCCATGATTCCGATGTAATAGAGGAGACCCATGAGGCTCGCGAAGAAGACGATAGCGGGAAGTGCCTGAAACGCAAGAAAGAATCCGAGTGATTCCTCACCCTGCGGTCCAGTCTCCCCCGGTGGAATGGCCAGTCTCCCGAACATGAAACGTGAGCCGGCACCAGCGCTGTCCAGCAGCTTAACGACAGCCTCGTTGATCAGTAGAAAAAGGCTGGCTCCGGGAGGGAATAAAAATATAAATGTCGCGAAACCGAACAGAATGACAAGGCCCCAGCCGATGAGGCTCCAATTAAGAGACTTCCTGTCTGTGGAGAGAGCCCAGGCGAAGGCGAGGAGGAGAATTATCCCGAAAAAACTGACGAGGTTATAGATATCCAGAGTAGAACCTCCAGGATAAAAGGGAGTAGTGACCAGTGATGAGAGAATAGTCTGCCAGGAAGAAATCTACAGGATAACGACCTGTCTGGTCAAGAAATGAGTGAGTTGTTCTCCTGTTCCGCCAGGCTGATCCGCGCATCGACCCCCCTGGTGCCCTTCCCGGCAGGAAGCACGATAAAGGGATTCACGTCGAGCTGCTTGATCACCGGGAAATCGGTAACGAGCTGTGCGAGGCGTCCTATAGCCTTCGCAAGTGCCTTCAGGTCGGATGGCTTTTCACCTCTCACTCCTTCGAGGAGCCTGTATCCCCTGATACTCCGGATCATATCATCCGTATCGACATCGGTGATTGGAAGTACTCTGAACGACACATCCTTCAGGTATTCGACATAGATCCCACCGAGCCCGAACATGATAAGCGGTCCAAAGGCTGGATCAAGGTTCATTCCCAGGATCGTCTCCTGTCCCCCCTCGATCATCTCCTGTACCATAAACCTCTCGTGATTTTTTCCCTTGCGCGCCCGATCCCAGCTCTTTTTCAACTTCTGAAAGGCCTTCACCATCTCACCGTTGTCACGAATATCGAGGATGACACCACCTACTTCAGTCTTGTGAGAGATCCCCGGATCCGAGATCTTGAGAGCTACCGGATAACCGATCTCCTCAGCGGACGAAACGACTTCCTCGAGGCCACTGACCATTTTGAACCGGGCCATGGGAATACCGTAAGCCTCGAAAACCTGGTACGCTTCTTCCTGGGTCAGATCGACCCTCCTCGTTTTTTCAGCGCGTGACAGGATTTTCTCGACCCTCTTCCGGTTGACATCGAACCTTTGTACCTTTCCCCTGGGTCGTTCCAGCCACCTTCGATATTTGTCCATGAGGGAGAGCGTCAACATGGCTGATTCCGGAAAGGAGTAGATCGGAATGATTTTTCCCTCTGTCTGGCCTGACTTTCTCAGGACTTCCTCCCTCCCCATGAAACATCCCAGGAAGGTCTTGTAACTATCCCGGCTGACCTCGTGGATTACCGACGATATCTCGAGCGGATCGGTCGTAATCGGCGGGACGAAGATGATAAGGATGGAATGGACATTTTCATCTTCCTGGATTATCTCGAGTGCCGCTTTGTACTGCTGCGCGCCTGCGCTCGCTATCAGGTCGATAGGGTTCTGCACCGTCACAACAGGAGGGAGCGCTTCCTTGAGCCTCTTTACCGTCTCATCCGAAAAATTTGTCACGCGAAGTCCCAGGTTCTCGCAGGCATCGACTGCCATGATCCCCGGCCCGCCGGCGTTGGTGATGATCGCCACGCCATCCCCTCGGGGAACGGGCTGATTGCAGAAAGCCATTGCCATATCGAAGAGTTCCTCAACGGAGGTCACCCTGAGAACACCACACTGCTCGAAGAGAGCTTCACTTGCCACGTCAACGTTTGCCATCGCCCCCGTGTGGGAAGACGCTGCCCTGATACCCGCTCTGGTCCGACCGGCTTTAACGGCAATAATCGGTTTTTTCCTTGTGATCCCCCGTGCAAGCGTGGTGAACCTCATGGGATCTCCGAAACTCTCGATGTACATAAGGATCAAATCTGTCGAAGGGTCATCACGCCAGTACTCGATCAGGTCGTTGCCTGAGACATCCGCCTTGTTCCCGACGCTGATAAAGTGTGAAAAACCGAGTTTGAGTTCTCTGGCCATGCTCAGGATCGCCTCGCCGAGAGCCCCGCTCTGAGACATGAACCCGATCGTCCCTCTCCCCGGTGTCGTCGCCGCGAAGGTCGCGTTCATGCTGATATCGGGATCGGTATTGACTATTCCCATGCAGTTGGGGCCGACCGCTCTCATCCCGTACTTACGCAGCAGTCTGACAACTTTCTCTTCTTCGATGGCGCCCTCTCTACCACTTTCCTTGAAACCGGCCGATATGATCACCAGGCCCTTTACACCCTTCCTGCCACACTCATCGACGACCTTAACGACCTGAGGTTGCGGAACGACGACGATCGCGAGGTCGACATTGTCGGGAATATCGAGGATCGATGGATAACATTTGATGCTGTTTACAACCTCTACATTCGGGTTCACGGGAAAAAGGGTCCCCTTAAACTCATAAAGGAGAAGGTTGTGCAGGATTTCCCTTCCTATCGTTCCCCTCTTCCGGGATGCGCCGATGACCGCGATCGAACTCGGTTTAAATATGCAATCCAGGTTGTTTTTGGATCTTTTACCTGCGCTCATATTAGTCTATCTCCACCTTCTCCACGCTGGGACTTGCTCCCTTCTTTTCCATCGACCTCTTCGTCATCTCGATCTCGCGGTCGACGATTGTCCTGACGGCCATGAGGATCTCTCTCTTGGCGTTAAGGACATGAACTTCGGCTTCCCTATACTGTTCGAAGAAGGCACAGAACGGGCATCCTCTCCGATCTTCTCCCTGTCCTTCGACCATGATGATCCTCCTTTCGAATTGATTGTTTTATCTATCCCCTAAGTTGAGCGATTCTCTCACTCGAACTGCACGCATCTCTTGCGCGCTAACTC
>CAYTWO010000007.1:7851-40959 GCA_964442125.1 uncultured Gemmatimonadota bacterium | reverse complement strand
AACCGCAATATAGAGGTTTCATCGCAAGCGTCGAAGGCCGATTCACGCTGGTCGAGAGGTTCAGGAAGAGTCCGTTGTACCGAGACCAGATCAAATTCCTACTCTTTGTCGATATGGGAGGTGTCAAGGAAAGGGATTCTGATCGCGGGATGGAGGTCGACGGAGATTTCGGAATTGGCCTGGAAGGTTCGGGTATAATGACATATAGCGGTCTTTTCCTGGCCTTTGGTGTTGACGATGGTGAGATATTGACGCGTTTGACCTTTCGGGTGAAAAAAGAATTTTGAGGATTGTAGAACGCACCCTGATAATCGGTACCTCGGTGATGATCATATGTTCGGTAACGGTCGGATCATTGCCTGGAGTGATTGCATTCAAGCCGGTGCAGGAATTGAAAGTGATCGGGAAACTCCACGATACGAGGACCATCGATTTTGATGGTGATGGTGCGAGTGATGTTATCGCGTTGAGTGAACTGGAGAGAAGAGGGAGTTCGAAGTGGATGATTTCCTTATTTCATCTGAACGAGGAGGGAAGTTTATCGATCCACCCGGATCATACCTTCGAGCTCGATTCGTTAGTAACTCTAATCTCCCCCGTGACATTTCCCGGATCCGGGACGGGGACCCTCCTCTGTATAGCACCGGGAGGTGTATATTCTCTCTATTCAGGAGAGGATGTGCGGTCGAACGGCATAGACAGGCTGATCGACCTCGATACGCCTTTCATGACGAATACAAACGAAGGGCCGATCTTCATCGATAACGTGCAGGATTGGGACGGGGATGGACGTAATGATATGCTGGTCTTTGATTTTGACGGTTTTTCTTTACTTACATTCGATGAGAACGATAGACTGGTACTCAGGACTCACATCGACTGTCAACCCAGACTATATGCCTATGGGGGGAATGATGGTTCTTCCCTGAGCGACGATATGCGCCTGCGTCTGCGGTACGTTTTCCCGGTGGTAGAACCTGGTGAATATGATGGTGACGGGAAAGCGGACCTGTTTATCAGCAGCGGGGAAAGGCTGAGCGTGTCTGTACAGGGGGATGGATTCGACTATTCAGCGCCATTTACGATCAAAGATTTCTCTAGACCGGGCGGAGAGGCAGCCGGGGAAAATCGGAGAGTTCGGATCAGTCTGGCCGATTTTAACGGAGATGGGTTGACGGATATCGCTGAAACGAGATGGATGGGTAACGGACTCACAGAAACCAAAGCCGAGATCGGACTGTATAAAGGAAGGGGGGGGATGGGATTTCAGACCGAGCCCGATCAGGTCCTGCGGGTGAAAGATGCTCTGCCAAACATCCTGATCCTTAAAGATCTGGATAGGGATGGGAAAGACGAGATGATCGTTCCGACCATGAAACTCGGAATTATGTCCTATGTCCGAATCCTGACGAGCGGGGTTCTGCATGTCAAGGCCTTGATTTTTGATGACGATCCCGGCAATGTCCTGGATGAAGAACCGCGGTTCGTTCATTCACTCTCAGCGAAGTTCGATTTTTCCGGCACGACATACATCGCATCGGGTCTCGATGATTTGGATGGAGACGGATTTATCGATTTCGTTTTCGGGACCCACAGGAATGAAATTTCCATTTTCAGAGGAACGGGGGGGAGAGGTAACCGGATCTTTTCTCGAGATCCGGTCCTGGTGCTGAGTGAAAACGCAAATGGAACAGTAAAGACAGACGACATTAATGGCGATGGAAAAAAGGATCTTCTCCTTTATTATTCCTCAGAAGGACTCATCAAGGTCTATTTTTCAAGTGATGGCAGATGAAAAACGAGCCCTTCTCCGCGGCATGCGGTGGGGATCCTCAAATCGCTGTGGAGCTGAAAAGGGCGATTTGCTGTAATGATTTACCGAAAGAGAGAGCGAGAACTGCTGACCAGGTAAGTTCCGCCTGAGACAACCATGTTTGAGACAAGAGATTATAGGGCGACGTTCTTTGTCTCCCTGATCCTCTCCTCCGCGGTTCACCTGGCTCTTTTCTATTTCGTTCGGGTGGAAATCAGCAGGGGGGATGGGGATTTCTGGCGCTCTGTCACCGAGATGCGAAGGTTATTCTATTTCTCTGCAGACAGGCGAGCAAAGAGTGTTCCGCGCGTAATAGCAGTTATCGACATATCCGAAGAGATCGAGAAATCCGAGGTGATCTCATCCCCGCCGATAGAGGAGATTGAAGAGATGATGGACTCTGATATCGTGACCGTTGAGACGACCGAGGGTGAAACCGGGTTCGTGAATCCGTTCGAACCGGACAGCCTTGATTTGCTCTTCACATATCCCTGGTTGTTTCCCGTCGAGGAAGAGCAACCGGTGTTCAGGAGGCTCATCGGACTGGAGAGGGCGCTGCGGCGATTGAGAACACTGGAGAGAGAAAGGAAAGAAGGAGAGGAAATCAAGCTGGATACGAAATACGGGGATTTCGGTATTTCATCCGAAGGGATAATGCTCGGTCCGATAGTCATTCCGCTCCCACTGGCTCCATTCATGAGCGGCGAGAGGAGGAACGAGGAACAGGCCCACGGGGAAATCCAGGCTCAAAACCTTCGAGAAGCGATGAAGGACAAAGACCTGAAAGAGCAGAGGGAAAGGATTATCGAGTGGAAGAAGAGGAAGGAAGGTGGAGGTTGAAAAAAGGTACAAGTCGGGGCGGATTGATCGGTGGAAAATGTTAAGGTAATCGGTATCATCCCGGCTCGCTATGCATCATCCAGATTTCCGGGAAAGCCCATTGCGCGGATCAATGGTAAACCGATGATTCAGTGGGTATACGAGAGGGCTTCGTGTTCCAAAAGGCTCGACGGGGTTGTCGTTGCCACTGATGACGAAAGAATTGAGGCCGCGGTTACGCGGTTCAATGGTGAGGTATTAATGACGGCAAAGAGCTGTGAAACCGGTATGGACAGATGTGCGGAGGTCGCTTCATCTATAGATTGTGAAGTCGTTGTCGATATCCAGGGGGATGAGCCCCTTCTCGATCCTGACCTCCTGGACCGGCTTGTCGATTCTCTGAATTCCTCAACTTGGGCATCGATAGTGACTCCTATAAGGAAGTGCATGACCGACAGGGAATATCAGGACCCTGATTGTGTGAAGGTCGCTGTCAATCCGGACGGGAGGATCCTTTATTTTTCAAGGAGTCCCATACCCTACAGCCAGGGAAAATGCCCGGACACGGCTTTCGTTCACATCGGGATATATGCATTCAGGCGCGGGTCGTTGCTTCAGTTGGGAAAGGCACCATCGAGCAGTCTTGAAAAGACGGAATCTCTCGAACAATTACGGGCGCTGGAGAGCGGGTTGGTCATCAAGGGCATGCTATGTGAGGGGACCTTTATTGGTGTAGATCGTCCAGAAGATGTTGAACGCGTGGAAAAAATCATGCAGTTAAATGAGGGAAACAAGTAATTGTGGAAAAGTGAGGGACGATATGTTATTTTTATCGTGGCAAAACTGCAAAGAGAGTAAAAAACTCGAAGAGTATGTCAGTGGAAAGAGGTCGTGAAATGAAATCACCTGTCCCCGTAAAGTACATTTTTGCAACTGGAGGCGTTGTTTCTTCACTTGGGAAGGGGATAGCGTCCGCCTCGCTGGGGATGCTCCTCAAGTCGAGAAAGTTGCGAGTTACACTCCAGAAGTTCGACCCATATCTCAACGTTGATCCAGGCACGCTCAGCCCGTTCCAGCATGGAGAGGTCTTTGTGACGGATGATGGGGCCGAAACCGACCTGGATCTTGGACATTATGAGAGGTTTATAGATGAATCGTTGAGCCAGGACAACAACGTCACTGCGGGGAGAGTATATCACACCATCATCACTAAAGAGCGTGTTGGTGATTACCTCGGAGCCACGGTTCAAGTCGTACCGCATGTGACCGATGAGATAAAGCGGTTTATAAAGAAGGTAGCCGGAAACGGGGACTTTGATGTTGTGATTACTGAGATCGGCGGGACGGTTGGTGATATAGAGAGCCTGCCCTTTCTGGAAGCACTGAGACAGATGCGTCTTGAAATGGGACCCCGAAATGTTCTTTTTCTCCACCTTACCCTTGTCCCCTACATCAGCGTAACAGGTGAACTGAAGACCAAACCTACCCAGCACAGTGTCAAAGAGTTACGATCCATCGGGATTCAGCCTGATATCCTCCTGTGTCGAACCGAGTTTCCGCTGTCGGAAGATATGAGAAGAAAGATCGGGCTTTTCTGCAATGTTCCGGCCGAGATGGTCATTGAAGCGAGAGACGTCGATTCCGTTTACAAAGTCCCTATCGTTTTTCACGAGGGAGGGCTCGATCAGCGTGTTGTGGAGATCCTCGATCTTGATACGCCACCCTCTGACGTCAGCGAGTGGATGGGAATCGTGGAAAAGATCGACAATCCATCGGACGAGGTCAATATCACGGTGTGCGGTAAATATGTAGAGTATCAAGACTCTTACAAATCGATCAAGGAGGCCTTCATCCATGCGGGGAGTGCGAATGACGTCAGGGTGAAAATTGATTGGGTCGATTCTGAACAGATCACACGGGATAATGCGCATCAATACCTGTCCAGGTATGCAGGTATCCTGATCCCCGGAGGCTTTGGTCCCAGAGGAGTGGAGGGAATGATCGAAGCGGTCCGCTACGCGAGGGAGAATAAGGTCCCATATTTCGGCCTCTGCCTCGGCATGCATTCGGCTGTGATTGAATTTGCGAGAAACGTGTGCGGCTTGACGGATTCGCACAGTTCCGAGTTTGACGATGAGACCGATAACCACGTTATAGATCTGATGCCTGATCAAACGGATGTCGTCAAGAAGGGCGGGACGATGAGATTGGGGGCATACCCCTGTCTGCTTTCTGAAGGTTCATTAGCCAGGAAGATATACGGTGAAGAGATGATCAGTGAACGTCATCGACACAGGTATGAAGTGAACAACGAGTATATATCACGTTTTCAGGATAAAGGGCTTATAATGGCCGGGCGGTCACCCGACAGAAAACTCGTCGAAATGATCGAGCTACGGGATCATCCCTGGTTTATAGCCTGCCAGTTTCACCCCGAATTCAAATCAAGGCCGACCAGGCCCCATCCCCTGTTCAAGGACTTTGTCAGGGCTGCCGTAGAGTACAGAAACGGTCTGGATAGGGGAGAGAGGAGCTGAGAGTCGTGTTGAGCTCGCTTTTCTCAAGCGATCCTGTCACGGACAAGCAGAAGACGTTGCTGTTCATTGCAGGCCCATGCGTTATCGAGTCGAAGGAGATGACCTTCCTCATTGCAGACAAGATCGTTGAATTAACGAGAGATTTGCCCCTTCAGACGGTTTTCAAGGCCTCTTATCTCAAAGCCAATCGTTCTCACCCCGAATCGTTCACAGGCCCTGGCCTCGAGGCTGGGCTCGATATACTACGGGAGGTCAGGGAAAGAACGGGCCTTCCAGTTCTTTCCGATGTCCACTGCCGCACCGAAGTGGAGAAGGCATCTAAGGTCCTCGATATCATTCAGGTCCCTGCGTATCTGTGCAGACAGACGCCTCTGATTACAGAAGTGGCAAGGGCAGGCAAGCCTATCAACATTAAGAAGGGACAGTTCATGGCACCCGAAGATATGGAAGGTGCCGTGAAGAAAGCAAGGGGAGAGGGAAACAAACAGGTGATTCTCACCGAGCGGGGCACGTTTTTTGGTTACCGCAATTTGATGGTTGATTTCCGTTCTATTGGGATCATGAAAAGTTTCGGTTGCCCGGTCGTGTTTGATGGGACTCACAGTGTTCAGCGACCTGGGGGAGATGGACTCTCATCGGGCGGGACCCCTGAATATATCTCCCCCCTTTGTCGTGCGGCGGCGGCGGTTGGGTGTGATGGTCTCTATCTCGAAGTTCATCCCCAACCGAGTGCTGCGCGGAGTGACGCGGCGTCGATGCTTTCCCTGGACGACCTCCCAGAGCTATTAAGGGAAGTTCTGAGGATCAAGGAGGCCGTGTCAGGTGACGGTTGATCACTTTGAAAATGCTCAGCGAGCGCATTCCCAGCGGCGAACGGCGGTGAGCTTCACCCGGATAAAGTGTCATAATAAGTAAATGTGCACACAGAGTGTCAGAACAAAGCAGGCCAAGGCGCGACGAGCCGAGAAGCAACGCGGGGATGCAAAGTTATGGCGCTCTGTATAAATGAGAAAAGGTGGTATTGAACGATGAACCAGGGTGAGAGAGATCCCCTTCTGGAGAAAGCCCGTGATGTCTTTCGAATCGAGGCGGAGGCGGTCAAAGCCCTGGAAGGGCGTTTTGGCGATGAATTCATTGCAACGATCGACATTCTTTACGGCTGCAAGGGAAGGGTCATCGTCTCGGGGATAGGAAAATCGGGGATTGTAGCGAAGAAGATCGCATCGACATTTGCCAGTACGGGCACACCGGCTCTATTCTTACATCCAGTTGAGGGAATTCATGGAGACCTGGGAATGGTCGTAAGGGGTGATGTCGTCCTTGTCATCTCAAAGAGCGGAGAGATGGATCAGCTCCCTCAGTTACTGAGTCTCTTCGCAAGGCTCGAAGTAAAGATCATCGCTATTACAGCCTCGACTTCGTCCACGCTGGCGACCAGCAGCGAAGTGGTTCTCGACATGAGTGTCAAGGAGGAAGCGTGCCCCTATGGCCTTGCCCCTACGGCGAGTACAACGGTCGCTCTGGCGATCGGTGATGCCCTGGCAATCGCTCTTCTGTTGAAAAGAGGATTCAAAAAAGAGGACTTTGCCATCATTCATCCGGGAGGAACGATTGGTAAGAAGCTCCTGTTCAAGGTGAAGGATCTGATGTTGTCCAGAGAGGATGAAATTCCCAAGGTCTTCATCGGTGGTACGATGAAGGAGGCTATCTTCGAAATGGCTGCAAAACGCGGGATCACGAGTGTTGTAGATGATGATGGAAAGGTCGTCGGTGTTGTCACCAACGGAGACCTGATGAGACTCGCGGACAAGACAGAGTATATATTCCACATACCGGTCAAGGAAGTGATGACCAAGGCGCCAAAGGTTATCCAACCGGATGAGCTTGCTATTACCGCGGTTAAAATGATGGAACAGTACGGCATTGTCTCCATGCCTGTTGTAGACGAACGGAGAGTCCTCATCGGGGTCATTCACCTGCACGATATGATGCGGGCGGGGATCATATGAAACCATCCTTACCTTCAATCCCTCTCCTTATAGCCGTTTATCTGCTGACGGGTTGTTCATCGCCTTCATCCAGGGAACCTTCCGCCGATAAAGAAGGTCGAGTTCCTGATCAGGTCCTCGAGGGTTTCACGATGATTATCACCGATCAGGGAATCAAAAAGTCGCGTTTCAGCGCCTTGCGTGCCAGGATCTTCAACGATGAGGAGACGGTTGAATCAGAAGACATACAGGTCGAATTTTTCCGGTCGAACGGGGAACATTATTCCACCCTATGGGCAGATGAGGGGGTTTTGAACACCGGGACAAAGGATATGGACGCGTACAGGAATGTTATTGTCGAGTCACATGATAATGTCAGGCTCGAGACAGAATCGTTGCATTGGGATGAAGACGCCAATCTCATAACTACAGAGGATCCGGTAACCCTTATTCAGGGAGGCAAGAAGATCCAGGGTATCGGCATGGTATCCGATCCCAGCCTTACCGATGTGAAGATCCTTGAACCTACCGGTGTTTTTCGGGATGTAGACGTTCCAGGCGAAGAATGAAATTATCCTCGATATCGAAAGCCTCGATCGTTCAATTCATTTTTATCCTCTTCATATGTTACAGACCGCTGATGGCTGTGGAAAAACCTCCTCTTATCCTGGAAGGGGCCGAGTATATCCATCAGAAACTCGAGAATCGGAAAACGATTATCATGCTCGAGGGGAATGTACGCTGGGCTAAGGGGGAAGGCCGCCTCAGGTGTGGACGTGCAAGATATATCGAGGAAGATGGACTCCTTTACCTGTCGAGGGATGTCCATCTTGTCGATGATAAACGCGACATAGTGGCGGACTCCGTAAAATACGTAAGCGAGGATGAGTATGCGGTGGCGTTGGGCAATGTCATACTGAATATGGAGGGGGGCGACGTTACGGTACGGTCCGACAGCATGGATTACAACCTCGGTAAGGAGGAGGCATGGGCGTTCAAGAGACCTCGACTCATACTGCACCAGAGTGGATCAGACGGGATCGAAGAAACGGCGGTCACTATCTATGGTAACAGGCTACACGCGCTGGAAGACCATTATATAGCTGTTATTGGCGATGTGGATATAATCGGAGATTCGTTATCAGGAAGATCGGATTCACTCTTCTATGATATAAATCTCGAGAAGATCTTCCTGATGGGATCACCATGGATCGAGGTTGGTTCATATCGACTGGAGGGGAGTGCACTTGATCTTTATGTCCCGGGAAGGGTCCTTCTTCAGGGAATATCAAGGGGAAGCGCGAGGGGAGAACAGAGAGAACAGGTTGAGAGGTCCAGTGAGCAGGAGGTCGAGGATACTCTTGTGAGCTGGATAGAGGCGGATACCATCATCCTCCACTTCCTTGACGAAAGGATTGACAGCCTGCTGGCTTTGCCCGATGCGCGGAGTTTTTATCATGTGTATCGAGAGGATGGGCTGGAAGAGAACTATGCAGTGGGAGACGAAATTCGGCTCTTGTGGGAAGGAGGGAAACTCGATGTGATTCGTGTTTCAGGCAGAGGTGAGGGGGCATATCTCAAAAAAGGTGGGGGAGGGGAGTAATTTGTGAATAGTTCTCTGAGGGCAGAGGCGCTAGAAAAGAGTTATCGCAACAGAAAGGTTGTCGATGGGGTCGATTTAGAGCTCCGACGCGGCGAGATCGTTGGGCTGCTCGGTCCCAACGGGGCAGGGAAAACAACCACCTTCTATATCCTGGTAGGCTTGATAAAGCCCAATAAAGGTGGTATATTCTTGGAAGGAAGAGATATAACCCGAACACCGATGTACAAACGGGCAAGAATGGGAATCGGGTATCTCTCCCAGGAGTCGTCGATATTCCGGAAACTGACGGTGGAACAGAATTTGCTCAGTATTCTTGAGACACTCCCAATATCCAGGGAGGAGAGGGCTGAAAGACTCGAGATTCTACTAAACGAGTTAAATCTCGAGTATCTCAGGAAAAACAAGGCCTTTTCCTTGTCCGGTGGCGAGAAGAAGCGACTGGAAATAACTCGAGCTCTCGTCACGGAACCAGGTTTCATGTTGATGGACGAGCCATTTGCCGGTGTCGATCCAATCACGGTCGATGATGTCCAATCAATTATATCTCGCCTGAGAGACAAGGGGATTGGTATTTTGATAACAGATCACAACGTCCGCGAAACACTCGAAATTACAAACAGGTCATATATAATGTTCGAAGGGAAAATAATTATGTCAGGAAGCGCTGAGGAGTTGATAAGTGATCCCAAAGCGAGGGAGCTCTATCTCGGTGAAGATTTCCGGATGTGATAAGACTCTGATCGAATCAAGAGGGTTTCCAGGTTGAGCCTTAAGAATCAATTAAGTTTTACACTCAAACAAGAGCAGACCATCAACCCACGGCTGTATCAAGCCATGGATCTGCTGTACATGCCTCTACTTGACCTCCAGCACTATCTCAAGCAGGAACTCGTTGTGAATCCCTTTCTGGAAATGGTGGAAAATCAGGACGTTGTTGAAAACCCTCCGGAAGAGGAGATCGAACAGCCAGACGAAGAGGAGGTAGACTGGGAAAAGATCCTTCTCGATGGGTTCGATAACGGCTACAGGAGCAATCCACAGGAAGTCTTTGAGTTCCATGAGAGAGTATCGGTTACGATGATCACACTTTACGATCATTTGCGGAGAGAGCTGTATCTCCTGAAGATGTCTGACAAAGAACGGAAAATCGGCGAGGAGATCATCGGAAATATAAACGAAGACGGGTATCTGACATGTGATCTGTCCGATATAGCGGAGGATTTATCCGTTGATGTCAGCGAGGTGGAACCGATCCTCAAGCTCATTCACGGATTTGAGCCAACGGGCGTTGGCGCTCGGGACCTTCAGGAGTGTATGTTACTGCAGCTTGAGGAACAGGACGGGCTGGATTCTCCTGCCTACGTGATCGTCAGGGACTTTTTCGAGCAGTTGAGCCAGCACAAATGGAGCGAGATCGCTCAACAGATGGGAATGAGCGTCAAGGAAATCCAGAATTATTCCGACAGGATAGCCGGGCTCGAACCAAAGCCGGGTAGAATATTTTCCTCTGTGGAGGACCAATATGTCATTCCGGACATAATTGTCGAGAAAAAGGATAACGATTACGTTATCTACCTCAACGATGGAAACTTACCAAGATTGAGGAGGAGCAGTTCGTACTATGAAGTAGCGCGCGATAGAAAGGATTTCAAAGGTGATACCAAGAAGTTTATATACGAAAAGATGAACAGCGCCAACTGGCTCATTCAGGCGATCGAGCAGCGTCGTCAGACCATGTTGAAAGTCATGAGTTACATCGTGGATCGCCAGAGAGAATTTTTCGATAAGGGGATCTCTTACTTGAAACCACTCACGCTGCGGGAGGTCGCTGAGACGATTGAAATGCATGAATCGACCGTGAGTCGAGTAACAAACCAGAAGTTTTGCCAGACACCAAGAGGAGTCTTTAAACTGAAGTTCTTTTTCAGCAGTGGAATCGAGACATATGACGGTGAGGAAGTTTCCGCCAGGGGGATCAAGGCGAAGATCTCCCGCCTGATCGAGGAAGAAGAATCATCGAAACCATACACGGATCAGGCTATTGTGAACTATCTCAAAAAGGAGGGGATCAAGATCGCGCGAAGGACAGTGGCGAAGTACAGGGATCAGATGGGGATATTATCGGCTCGAATGAGAAAGCGTTTTTAGGTAAAGAGAACTCTTCCTGTATCACTTGTAAGGGGGAATGGATGAACGTTACGATCACAGCCAGACACTGTGAACTCTCAAACGACGAAAAAAGCTTTATTGAAGATCGAGTAAACAACCTCTTGAGGTTTCATAATAAGATCATTGAAACGCAGGTAACGGTAATCGAGGAGAAACACAGACAACGAGCAGAGATCAAAGTAAAAATCAATCACAACGTTTTTTTCAGTGAAGCGGAATCTAAGGATCTGCGTCAGTCTATCGAACAGGTCGTTCAGAAATTGCAGCGCCAGATTAAAAAATACAAGGGACAGTCTCGCCGGCGGGCGATCGATAAAGAGGAACTGGTCTCCATCGGGAGGGATACCTCTTTCTCGGATGAAGATGAGGAGGATATGTCGATCGAGCCTGATGTCGACAGCGATTTGATTTAGTGGCTGTCCTTGAGATAGAATAAGAAACGTCAACAGATGGGGTGGTTGTAAATTCTGCATCGCGGCGATGGGACCGGAGGAGAGTGATCAGTTGATCGAACTCACAGTAAGAGATCTCTTCGAAGAGAAGGGTCTGATCTATGGTCTAAAACTCCTTTCCGAGGAGGGTAGCCTTGAGAAGGCTATCCAAACCAAAGAGATCCATCGTCCCGGGCTGGCGCTTGCCGGTTTCACGGAGCGTTTTTCCCATTACAGGATCCAGATACTCGGGGAGACAGAGGTAACCTATCTCAGGGGACTGTCACCCGACAATCAGAAGAAGTCAATAAAAAATTTCTTCGCCTTTGATATCCCCTGTATCGTTGTTACAAAAGGGCTCGAACCACCACCTGTCCTGGTAAATGAGGCCAACAGGCACGGCGTACCAGTCATTTCGACTTCGCAGAGCACCTCACGTTTTTCACACTTCCTGAGTGCCTATCTCGACAATCAATTTGCTCCGCAGACCACACTACACGGAACTCTCGCGGACGTCTACGGAGTCGGACTCCTGTTCCAGGGGAGGAGTGGTATAGGTAAAAGTGAATGCGTGCTCGATCTTGTTGAACGTGGTCATCGACTTGTTGCTGATGACCTGGTCAAGGTCGTTCGAAAGGGGAATGAGGTCCTGATTGGCACAGGTCACGAAAGCCTTCGACATCATATGGAAGTTCGCGGATTAGGGATCATCGATATCACATCGATTTTCGGTATTCGGGCCGTGCGTCTTCAGAAGAGGATCGAGGTCGTGGTCCTTCTGGAAGAGTGGAAAGACAGCTCAGGTTATGACAGGACAGGTCTCGATGAAAACATGACCACGATTCTCGATGTTCAGCTGCCTGTTGTGACCATTCCACTTGTGCCTGGAAAAAACATTACTGTACTCTCCGAAGTTGCAGCGATGAATCATCTCACTAAGCTCTATGGATACCATCCCGCCAGACGGTTCAACGAACAGCTTGTCGAATTGACCAGGCGCAGGGAGGACGGTGTAGCAGAATACCTGGACCTCGAAGAGGATTACGAGTGAGCGGTTAGCAGGACCCTCTGCGCGAAACTCCACACCATTCAGAGTGTCTTCTCCAATTTCCCTTTTTTACACCTTGAGAAGTTTGTCTGTGGTATATATTATTTACATTTAAGGCAGGAGGATTATTCAAGGGAAAGGAAAGGGAAAAATGATTGGAGCAGTAATTATTTCCCACGGTGAACTATCAAGAGCGGTCCTCGAAGCCCTTTTTCAGATAGCCGGGAAACAGGACGATATACTCGCCGTTTCAAATACCGGAAGGGATCTGAGACAAATGGAAAAAGATCTTCGCGACGCGTTAGGCCGGTTGAAAGGATGCAGTGAAGTCATCTTCTTTTCTGATCTTCATGGAGGTAGCTGCTCACTTATCTGCAGGAGGCTCCTTGCAGAGCATGAGAATCTTGCGTTGATTACGGGATATAATCTTCCCATGCTCATTGAGTTTGCATTCCACAGGTCCCGGTCTCTGGGGGAAGCCCTTTCAATCATTGAGAAAAAGGGGCAGAGAGACATAAAGGTTTTCCGGCATCCAGGTAAATGAGGTTCTCATGTCGATTATTTTATACAGGGTAGATGACAGACTTATCCATGGTCAGGTGACGGTTGGATGGGCACGTGCTCTTGAGCCTGACATGATCATAATTGTAGACGATGAGGTGGCTTCCAATCCCTGGGAGGTAAAACTTTTCCAATCAGCCGTTCCAGAACCATTGAAGGTCGTAGTCTGGTCCATGGCGGATGCCTTGAAGGAATTACCAGGAGCTCAGGAAACCGACAAGATAGGATTCGTTCTCACCAGGGACCTTAAGGCAATGGCTGCTCTTATCGAGGGCGGGACCGAGATCCCATCGATTAACCTCGGTGGACTTCATTTTTCTCATAATAAGACACAGATCCTCCCCTATATTTCGTTCAGCAGTGAAGATATCGATATACTGAAAATTTTAAAGGATAGAAATGTCGAGATCGACGTCAGGGATGTTCCGACAACCGAAAAAAAGGATATCATCGAGCTGTTAAAGGAAAAGGGGTTGTACTAGGACCACCTGAAAATCGGAGACGAAAAGGAGGTGGTGTACCTTTCTACTCTGATATTTTCATATTGGCTCTCGTAGGAGGCCTGGTCATCGTTGACGAAACAGCGTTTCTTCAGGTGATGATATCTCGCCCCATCGTTGCTGGCGCTATTGTGGGTTGGGTCTTGGGTGATATCAACAATGGATTGTTTTTCGGCTCAATATTCGAGTTGATTTATTTGGATATTCTACCTGTTGGTGCTGCACGATTTCCAGATAGCGGTCTGGCAACCGTGGTCGGGGCGGGTGTGCTGATCATTTCTGAGAGGTTATTTCCAGATCAAACAATGGGGATCTGGTTCGTGGCCACTTTGATGGCCCTCGTGACAGGATTGATAGGGGGGTGGTCTATCACTTTCCTGCGGAAGCGCAATAACATACTGGTAAATAAAGTCGAGACGAGCCTGGAGGAAGGAGAATTGTGGGCGGTGAATTTCAATGTTATGGGAATTCTGTTTTCTTTCCTGCGAGGAGCGTTGTTGACCTTTATTCTCACATCGATCTTTCTCATGTTGGTGAATTGGCCTGGAGAACTCTTCAGTCCAAATACCCTGTTCCCACTGACCGCTGGCAGGAATTTGATAATCTGTATCTCCCTTGCACTGGGTATCAGACTCTTCGTCAACAACAAGACAATTGTTTATTTTATATTGGGTGCTGGAATAACGTTGACTTTTCTCGGACTCCGTATCTGAACCGATGGGACAGAATGAATTGAAGACGGCTAAGCTGAAACGAATCGACCTGATCAGGATCTATTTTCGTTCATTTCTGATCCAGGCATCCTGGAATTACCAGGGACTGTTGAACCTTGGCTTTCTTTTCACGATTATGCCTGGACTGTCTCGATTGCACAGAACCAGGGAGGATCGCCTGAAAGCAGCTGTCAGACACTTAGACTTCTTTAATACACATCCGTATCTTGCCTCTTATGCCATTGGCGCCACGCTTTCTGCGGAAGAGGAGGCGATCAAAAAAGGTGACGCAACTTTTGATGAAGTCATGCGACTTAAGCGGTCGCTGTGTGGTCCGTTAGGGGCACTGGGCGACAACCTCTTCTGGAACAGATGGAGACCCATGTGTGCAATTATCGGGATATTAGGGGCATATTTGTGGGGCATCTGGGGGCCGGTGATCTTCCTGGCGTTATATAATATCCCCCATTTACTCGTTCGATACTGGGGTCTACACACCTCTTACAAGGATAGGATCAGTTTTGTTAGCGAGTTGTCCGGACGGGTTTACAGGACCGTGCCGGCGCTGGGTGAACGTTTGGGCGCCTTTTCCATGGGATGCCTTGTTGTCATCTTTGTTGGTTATGAAGGTCAGTTCAACCTGGAGACCCGGCTGGTCTTTGTCGCCGGTCTTCTGATCACTTACCTCCTCTTGTGGAAATTCAAGAAGTATCGGGTGTTGCATGGCACGGTCTTAATTATCGTGTTTGCAGCCTGGCTGACCGGAGTTTCGGGTTGGTAGAAGTAATAGTAAAAATAGAAAATGAGCTGGGTCTGCACGCCCGGCCTGCCGCTCTCTTTGTTCAGAAGGCCAGTAAATATAAGGCCGACATCTTTCTCAAGAAGGATGATATGGAAGTGAACGGGAAGAGTATCATGAGCGTCATGATGCTTGCAGTGGAATCGGGAACGAATATCAAAATCCGGGCATCGGGGGAAGATGAAAAGGAAGCTATACGAGATCTCATGGACCTGATCGAGTCTAATTTCGGGGAGGATTGAAAGAAGAATCAATGGCGAAAAAAGACAGAATTAGTGTCACCTTGAATGGAATACCTGCATCTCCAGGTATCGTAATAGGAGAGGCTTACGTTATCTCGCCGGTCGAATCGACGATCTTGAGAAAGCAGATCCAGAGAAGTAGTGTCGAGCGTGAGATCTGCAGATTCAAAGTCGCGATCGAACAGACGCGTGACCAGATCATGGAGATGAAGCAGAGGCTTCAAAAGATATTTGGAGAGGAAGAGGCCAGGATCTTTGATTCGCATCTCCTCTTCCTCGAAGATGTCCTTGCCATAGACAAGACCATCGAGATCATCCGCAAGGAGAAAGTCTCCGCGGAGTATGCCTTCTCAACTGCGATTTCAATCGTGATCGATGCCCTGATGGAGGTGGAGGATAAATACTTCAGGGAGAGGGCAGGGGATATCCGGGATGTAAAGATGCGCATTATCAACAATCTTAAGGGGTACGAGGATCATCACGAGCTCAGTGACCTCAGGAAACGATGTATCATCGTAGCAACGGAATTGTCTCCCTCCATGACCGCAAGGGCAGACCGGCATCAGCTGCTCGGGATTGTAACAGATCTCAGTGGAACGACATCCCACGCGGCAATTCTGGCTCAGTCATTCGAGATACCCGCCGTCGTTGGTCTCGGTAATTCCACAAATCATATCCAGACGGGAGATGAGGTGATCGTGGACGGGACTACCGGGGTTGTTATCGTCCAACCCACCGCTGAAGAGATGGAAGAGTACCAGGATCGCATCAGGCGATTCCGGGAGTTCGAGGAAGAACTGGCATTGCTCAGAGATCTACCCGCGATCACGATTGATGGTTACAAGATCGCTCTGGCTGCCAACATGGAGTTCCCGGATGAGCTCCTGTCGGCCATTTCCCACGGGGCTGAGGGTATTGGGCTCTTCAGGACGGAATATCTATTTATGACTCCGAAGGAATTGCTCACCGAGGATGAGCAGTTCCAGATCTACAAGGATATTCTTGAGGGGGTAAAGCCATGGCCCGCTGTCATCCGGACCTTTGACGTGGGAGCTGACAAGCGTTCAGACCTCTTCGTAATACCGAACGAGAAGAACCCTTTCCTTGGTTGGCGTGGTGTTCGTCTTGCTCTGGGTAACGAAGAGATATTTATGGAGCACCTGCGGGCACTCCTCAGGTCATCTCCCTACGGCAGCCTTCATCTGATGTTCCCCATGGTCTCCTCTCTGTCTGAACTCAGGAGCCTCTATTCGCTGCTGGACAGGGCGGAAGAAGAACTCAAGAATGAAGGGCACGATGTCAGTCCGAGCTACCAGAAGGGGATCATGATCGAGACGCCTTCGTCGGTTATCCTTGCGGATCTGCTGGCTGATGAGGTCGACTTCTTCAGTATCGGGACCAATGACCTGATTCAATACATGCTTGCCGTGGACAGGGGAAATGAAAGGGTAGCTCATCTCTACGATCCGTTTCATCCCGCTATTTTGAGATCTATCCGGGAAGTCGTGGTGAAAGCAAAGAACAAGGGCAAGTGGGTTGGTGTCTGTGGAGAGATGGCCGGTCACCCGGCTACGGCCCTCCTCCTCATAGGTCTCGGTGTGGATGAATTGAGTACCAGCCCGATACTCGTCCCAAAGATCAAGCGTTTGATACGGGGTATCACGATCAGTGAGGCAAGGGAATTGGCAGAGGAGGCATTGGAAGTAAAGACGGCGGCTGAGATACGATCGCGGTTTGAGGGATTTATCAGAGACAGATTTGAGGATCTTTTCTAGTGTTCCGGGACGGGACACTAAATCGATCGTGCTGGAAAGTGCCCGGCGAGTGTTGCGGGCGATTCCCTGAGGATTGAAAGCTGATTCTATCCACCTTGAGCTGCTCACGGGTTAATTACTGCTTCGAGTAGTACCCTCCTCTCGCCTGGCAGGTAATACGCCTCGGCGATCTTGTTGCTTGACTGTTTTTGTGAACCGAACTTCATGACAACAGGAGCTTAACGTGAAAATGGAAGAAATAATCAAAGATTTGCCGGATCAGATAGAAGCAGCCTGTAAGCTCGTTGATTCATGCGGAATAAAGATGATGAGTAAGAAATACGGGGCTGTATACATCGGAGGAATGGGAGGCTCAGCGATTGCTGGCGATATACTTCTCGATTATGTTGGAGATGAATTGACAGTTCCCATCAGGGTGGTCAGGGGGTACAATCTTCCATCATCTGCGGTAGGGAAGGTCCTCTTTGTGGCCTCGAGCTATTCGGGAAACACTGAGGAGATCCTGTCTCTCCTGGATGACGCAGAGGATCGGGGCGCGGATATATGCGTGATTACGACGGGTGGTCTTCTCAGGCAACGGGCAGTTGCCGGAGAATATCCCACTATCATAATACCGGAGGGTTACCCACCGCGAGGCGCGCTCGGTTATTCATTCGTCTCCCTTCTTTATCTCTTGAGTCCTCTTTATCCGGGGATCGATATGGAGAGTGACCTGAAAAGGACGATCGATCTCCTTTCCGGGCTCAAGACATCTTATTCACAGGGAAATGACAACAGTCTCCCTTTCAAACTGGCTGGTTCAATCGGAGGGAAAATCCCCGTCATTTACGCGTCTTCCCACCTGGGAGCGGTAGCCACCCGGTGGAAAGGCCAGTTTTCGGAGAACGCAAAAGTCCTGTCTTTTCTTGGGGTCCTGCCGGAAATGAATCACAACGAGATCTGTGGATGGGAGAACAATCCAGAGGTACTGAAAAATTTGCATGTAATTTTATTGAGAGATGAGGGTGAGCACCCGAGAGTTCGCGCCAGGATGCAGATTACCAGGGAGCTGATAGAGCCTTTTTCCGGTGGGATGACCGAAGTCAGATCTGCGGGAAAGTCGCTCCTGGAGCGAATATTTTCCTTGATTTACATGGGCGACTTTGTTAGTTTCTACCTTTCCCGTCTCCTGGATACAGACCCGATGCCGGTCAGGAAAATCGACACGTTGAAGGAGAAACTGGCACAGATCTCGCAGGATTGAAAATGCTCAGCGAGCACATTCTTGGCGGTTTACCGCGGGGAGCTTCAATCCTTTGTTTCGGAGGATATGAGAGAGATCGCATGAAGGTAATTATCCCTGTGGCAGGCGTGGGAACGAGGCTGAGACCTCACACATTTACGATACCAAAGGCGCTGATACCGGTCGCCGGAAAACCGATGATCGACCACATCATCGAGATGCTGGTCGGTTTGAAACCATCGGAAATGTCGCTGGTTGTCGGGTTTCTTGGTGACCAGCTGGTCGATTACTTAGAAGGTCATTACTCGCTTCCCTTTCGTTTCTATCATCAGACCGAAAGAAAGGGGCTCGGTCACGCCGTATGGCATGTGCTCAAAGATGGAGCAGATGACAATACCCTGATCGTCCTTGGCGATACAATACTGGATCTTGATTATGGCGCGGTGGTCGATTCCAGGGAAGCCTTGATCGGTGTGAAAGAGGTCGAGGATCCGAGAAGATTCGGTATTGTAGAGGTCGATGGAGAATATGTTTCAAGGCTGGAGGAGAAGCCGGACGAACCCTCAACAAATCTTGCGATCGTTGGTCTCTATTACTTCCCCTCATCTAAGAGGCTGGGAGACGCCTTGAATACCTTGATCGAAAAAGATATCCGGACCAGGGGAGAATATCAGTTGACGGATGCCCTTCAAATTCTTATAGATAAAGGGGAGCAGATGCGGACGGTTCCCGTCGAGGGATGGTATGACTGTGGTAAGCCGGAAACACTTCTGGAGACCCAGAGGATACTTCTCGACAAAAAGCGGGGTTCCAGGGAGGTGATCGATGGTTCGGTGATCCACTCACCGGTCTACCTGTCTGAAAAGGCCATCATAGATGGCTCTGTTGTAGGTCCTTATGTCACCGCAGAGGATGGAGTGATCATCAGGAATTCAATAGTCTCAGACTCGATTATCTGTAAGGGAGCGGAACTCGACGGTTGCAACGTAACGGGTTCGATCGTGGGGGTCGAGGCCAAGGTGAAGGGACAGGGAATTCAGCTCAACATCGGTCAAAAAGCGGAGTTCTATCAGTAATAAGGCAAGACCCATGTAAGGAGAGTTGTTTTGACCCTTGATTTGCAGAATGAACTTGCCGGGAAATTTGAAGCAGGAGATAAATAGATGACGAACAATCTTCTTTTTACATCGGAGTCGGTCACAGAAGGACATCCGGATAAAGTAGCCGATCAGGTTTCCGATGCCATTCTCGACGCTATCTTCAAGGGTGACCCATTTGGTCGTGTCGCATGTGAAACCCTGGTGACTACGGGATTAGTATTTGTAGCCGGGGAGATCACGACAAAGAGTTACGTCGATATCCCTTCGATCGTGCGGGATACGATTCGAGAGATAGGATACACGGATGCTGCATTCGGGTTTGATTATGAGACTTGCGCCGTTATGTCATCGATCGATGAACAGTCATCGGATATAGCTCTTGGGGTGAACGCCCAGGGAGCAGGGGATCAGGGGATGATGTTTGGGTATGCCTCGAACGAGACTTCCGAGCTGATGCCCATGCCTATCCTTCTCGCGCACAAGCTCGTGAAGAAACTGAGTCAGGTACGTAAAGATAATATCCTGCCCTGGCTGCGTCCGGACGGCAAGTCGCAGGTGACTGTCGAGTATGTCGATGGGAAACCGCATCGTGTCCGCGCGGTCGTTATTGCCGCCCAGCACAATCCCGAGATCGAGCTTGAGATTATCAAGAAGGAGATCATCAAGGAGGTCATCCTTCCGACACTTCCGGAAGATATGGTAGAAGATGTGGATGGCATCAACTATTTTATTAATCCCACCGGACGTTTCGTGATTGGAGGTCCCCAGGGTGATGCCGGTTTGACCGGACGAAAAATCATTGTCGACACATATGGTGGATTCGGCAGCCATGGAGGGGGATGCTTTTCGGGAAAGGATCCGACTAAGGTAGACAGGTCTGCTTCTTACGCCGCCCGGTACGTGGCGAAGAATATCGTCGCCTCGGAACTCGCCGACAGATGTGAAATACAGCTTGCGTACGCCATCGGAGTGAGAGAACCGGTATCAATCATGGTCGACACATTTGGAACGGGGAAGGTCAGTGATGAAGAGGCGGTGGAAGTCGTGAGGAAGGTGTTCGATCTCAGCCCTCCCGGAATTATAGAGGACCTGAAGTTGAGGAACCCCATATACAAACAGACAGCGGCGTATGGTCACTTCGGACGGAACGAGGATGGATTTACCTGGGAATTAACGGATCGGGTGGATGCTATCAAAAACGCCGTAAAATAGAGAGGAATGGACTTGAAATACGATGGCATTCGGCCAACGATACATCCCGACCCACCGCGTTGCTCGTCGGTTAAATACCACTACGGGTAGCGTCCTACTTGGGCCTTGTGGTTCGAGTGCATCGTTACTCTCGGTACATCATCGTATTTATGAACATAACCACATAGGCGTGTTTACTCATGAGTAATTGGAACGAAGATATGATAGAAGTTACCATTTCAGGCCTGGGGATTGACGGATCCAGTAATTCCCCGGTCGTAATCCTCAAGGAAAAAGATGGGAAGCGTGTCCTGCCCATCTGGATAGGACACAATGAAGCCAGCGCTATAGCGATGGAACTGGCCGGTGTCAAGTTCAAGCGCCCGCTCACACATGACCTTTTGAAATCTTTCCTCGTCGCCTTCAAAGCGAACCTCATCAGGGTAGTCATTGGAGACCTCAAGGATAACACCTATTACGCCTCCCTTTTCCTGAAGAGTGGCAACGAAACGATTTCGGTCGACGCCAGACCCAGCGATTCCATTGCACTTGCCCTCAGGGTCAAGTCCCCTATTTTTACCACCATCGAGCTCCTGACAGATATACCCATAAACCTGTCAAAACCCCCGGAAGAGTATGATCCCGAAAAACTCAGGGATCGCTTGAAGGGTATGAATCCGGAAGACTTCGGTAAGTTTTCCCTCTGATCAACCGGCCCAACACTTCCATTTTACGTCGTCAAAATCTTTCGGACCATTTCAGCGGAAAGTTAAGAAGTGGTTATCGTAACACACCGGCCAGGTTCAATTCAAGACCTGGCTGTTTTTCTCATTTTGCCTCCCCCAAAGGCGTATCCTGCTTGACTTTCTACACTTACTATGGTATCATGGAATCGCCTTCATCGGGTGTATTTGCCTTCCATAGGCTCTACAGAATCGGGTTTTCTTGATTGAGTATTTTCATATCTTGAACAGTTGGATTGACCACAGCGATTAGAGGAGGTCATCGTGCGTTACTCTCTTTTCCCGCTCGTATTTCTCTTTCTATTTACCTCCTCATCTCTTCACGCCAACATCATCCACGTACCCGGCGATCAACCAACAATTCAAGTGGGAATCAATTCGGCATCCAATGGCGATACGGTTCTCGTGATGGATGGAACCTATAAAGGTAACGGTAACCGTGACATTACTTTCCTGGGCAAAGCCATCGTGGTTATGTCGGAGAACGGGCCGGAGGTGACGATCATCGATTGTGAGGGTAGTGAAGCGGAACCACATCGTGGGTTCCACTTCCACAGCGGGGAGGACTCGAGTTCAGTAGTACAAGGATTTACAATCACTAACGGATGGGCTGATATCGGCGGCGGAATGTTAATTGATGATAGCAGCCCGACTGTAATCAACTGCACGTTCAGCGGAAACTCGGCCGGGTATGCCGGCGGGATGTACAATATCAACAGCAGCCCAACTATCACCAGCTGTACGTTCAGTGGAAACTGGGCCCGTGACTTAGGCGGAGGTATGTACAATTCTTCGAGCAACCTGACGGTCAGCAACTGCACGTTCAGCGGAAACTCAACCAACTACAGCGGCGGCGGGATGTACAATTGGGGAAGCAGTCCGATGGTCACCAACTGCACGTTCAGTGGAAACGAAACTTTCTATAGCGGAGGCGGGATGTACAATTTTTACAGCAACCCGACGGTCAGCAACTGCACGTTCAGTGGAAACTCTGCTGACGACAATAGCGGGATGTACAATTATTACAGCAACCCTACGGTCACCAACTGCATCCTCTGGGGCGACAGCGGTGGTAAGATCTTCAACAATGATAGCGATCCGATAGTCACTTACTGCAATGTGCAGGGCGGATATCCAGGGAAGGGCAACATCGATGCCGATCCTCTTTTCATAACTTTCCATGGATTCGATTATCTTCTGAGGCGAGGCTCACCCTGTATCGATGCGGGTGACCCTGCCCTTGAAGATGGCATCGAATGGCCGAAGCTATATTTCAACGGTCCACGTTCCGACATGGGCGCTTACGGCGGACCGGGTAATGAGCGGTGGTTGCATTAGTCAGACACAATTTCCGGGTAGTTAATATGGTAGCGATGGAGGTTTGTCATGCGTATTCTCGCTCTATTCCTTTTTGCCTTTTTCTTTCTTTTTCCCGCCTCGCTCCTCCATGCTACCATCATCCACGTGCCTGGTGATTCGACGACGATTCAAAGCGGAATTAATGGTGCTGTGGATGGGGATACCGTAATGGTTCATCCCGGTACTTACTACGAGCATAATATCAACTTCCTTGGTAAAGCGATAACAGTGATGGGTACTGACCCAGAGGATCCGGCTATAGTGGCGGCGACGGTTGTGGATGCGGATTCTCTTGGAAGTGTATTTGTTTTCCAATCAGGGGAGGATTTGACAAGTGTCCTTGCTGGCGTGACGATTGCCGGGGGTTACGATGATTATGGAGGTGGAATCTACTGTTATTACTCCTCGCCGACTATTGCGAACAATATCATCACACAGAACTCGGCCTATTGGGCCGGCGGCGGGATGTATAATTACGAAAGCGGCCCGACGGTCACAAACTGCACGTTCATAGGAAACTCGGCCGGCCGAAACGGCGGTGGGATGCACAATATTGGCGGCAACCCGACGGTCAGCAGCTGCACGTTCACCGAAAACTCGGCTTGGTCCGACGATGGTGGGGGGATGTACAACAATGGCAGCGGCTCGACGGTCAGCAACTGCGCGTTCATAGGAAACTCGGCCAACCGGAATGGCGGAGGGATGTTCAATCACTGGAACAGCCCGACGGTCAGCAACTGCACGTTCATAGGAAACTCGGCCATCAAAGGTGGGGGGATGTACAATCAGTATAACCTCAACCCGACGGTCAGCAACTGCATGTTCACAGGAAACTCGGCAACCTGGGGCGGTGGAATGCACAATACTGACGGCAGCCCAGCGGTTAGCAACTGCACGTTTAGTCAAAACGATTACTACGGGATGTACAACTCACATGGCAGTGACCCTGCGGTCACCAACTGCATCCTCTGGGACGACCTCCCTATCGAGATATACAACTGGGATAACAGCAATCCGATAGTCACTTACTGCGATGTGCAGGGCGGATATCCAGGGGAGGGTAACATCGACGCCGATCCTCTTTTCGTGACTTTCCATGGATTCGATTATCTTCTGAGGCGAGGCTCACCCTGTATCGATGCGGGTGACCCTGCCCTTGAAGATGGCATCGAATGGCCGAAGCTATATTTCAACGGTCCACGTTCCGACATGGGCGCCTACGGCGGACCGGGTAATGAGGAGTGGTTGCATTAGTGGGCCCCTATTTCCGGGTAGTTAATACCTAATGGGGGATCGTTAAAGAGTACGCATCTTCTATTTCCTTCGTTTTCGCCGGCTTTTCACTGCGTTCCTTACTCGTCCCTATCAGTTCTTTCTTCATCTTCCTGTCTGGTCAATTTTTTTCCTCCTTCATCCATTATTTGTAGGACAAACACCTACAATTTGAGTCGGCATTTTCTTACAAAATTTTCATACTTTGTCTGATTGCCAACTCTGTGCGGTTTATAGTATTATATGATCAGTTAAGGATTAATTTCTTTATTGTTCACCCAGCAAAGAAAGGAGGTCATCATCCAACATTCTCAGTTTTGCTTCCCGTTCTTCTTCTCTTTGTTCGGGTCCCGGGTTTTATGACAAGCACCACCCTCGCTTCTTCTGGTCGTTAATCGAGCAAGAAGGCGCACCTCATTAACCCAATAATGGTGAGGGGGATGTCGAACAAATATCACCCTGAATTATGTAAACCGTTTTGAGTTTACAGAAAGGAAGGAAGATCATGAATTCCGTAATGAAGACCGCGTTGCTGAGCCTTGTTGTATTCGCGGTTATTGTGCTCCTCGGTGGGCGGAACATCACCGGGGCCGAGAGTGGCCTTAGTTGCAAAGGTGAAGGTGCTTGGACCGCCACTGATCCCAGCGGATACACATGGAAGTTACTCATCACACCGTTGGATAAAACGATGGAAAAGATGGGCGTGTCGGTGACACCGGTTAACTTTGACCCCACTTTGGGTGGAGCGTTTCCGGATGTGGTGACTCTGACCCCGTTGAATGGGGTAATTGAGCTGGCAGACGATAATCTCATCGACTACCAGTGGGTCGGATACGGGTTAGGTGCAGACCGTGAAATCATTTACAGTCTGCGGTCAAGGGGCACTTTGGAATTTCTCGACTGCGAAACTGTTGAGGGAAGTGGGAGCTTGGGGTTCTATGGATCCTGGCAGGATCCATTTGGCGAAGAGGCGCCCGCTTTCGGCTGTTTTCCCAGTGTGTCTTTGGCCGTTCGCGATCCTATGGTGGAGCCCTGTGTGTATTAACACGTCGAGATTGGGCCAATTCCCTGTAAAGGGTATGGTTGCCCAGTAAGACATTGATTTCTGGCCGGGTTTTGTGGCGAAAGCCCGGCCTTTTCTTATATGGTTCAAATTATGAGATTGATACTCCAGACCACTTCCTTCTACTTCCACAGCGGGGAGGAGGCGAGTTCAGTAGTACAAGGATTCACGATCACTAACGGATTAGCCTTCCACGACTACGGCGGCGGAATGTTAATTGATGATAGCAACCCGATGGTCACCGACTGATCAACCGGCCCCATACTCCCATTCGTTGCCTCCTTATGGGGGATCGTTAAAGAGTACGCATCTTCTATTCCCTTCATTTCCATGGAGATAAACCGATTCCTGGTTCATTTCAATCGTACGAGAATAGAGCCCTCCATTTCCCTGCAGGTGGATGTCCTGGCCGCTATTTCCTTATCTGACAGGGGATAGTTGGTCTACGATTCCTGACACGACTCCCGGCACATCACTTGCTTTTGCCTCCAACCGGTAAACGCTTTTTTCTATTCCACCTAAAACGGAGCAAGGAGGATCAAGGTGCTCACTCGAAGCAACAAACTCGGTTCCTTTACCTCCTCGACCCTTTCCCCTGGTTTTGCTGGACGCTGGATTTTCTCGACTACCCTGACCCTGCTCACCTTTGCGCTGACGCCGCCGTTGATGTGGGGGAACGTGGATGGGTATCCTCTTGCTGGCCTGGTCATCAACGAGATCATGAAGGATCCCGTATCGGTCTCGGATTCTCACGGGGAGTATGTCGAGCTGTTCAACCCGAATTCCTACGGCGTCGAGATCAATAATTGGGTGATAAAGGACCGTGGTAATGACTATCATGTCATCGAAAGCCCTGAACCTCTGGTTGTAGAGCCGTTCTCCTGCTTCGTACTGGCCAGGGATTCCTCATCCGCGACAAATGGGGGATTCAATGCCGACTATCAATATTCTTCCTTCACGCTCTCGAATGGATCTGACGAGGTTATCCTCCTTAACTCCTCGGGGCATACTGTCGATGGCCTGGCATACGATACGGACGAGTTTCCCGATATTGCCGGCAGCTCGATGGAGTTGAGGAATCCTCTGTTTAACAACATCTTCGGATACAACTGGTATGGAGCCGTAACGCCATATGGTCTGGGTGATTTAGGGACACCGGGAACCCAGAACAGTGTCTGGGAAGTTTACAAGGATATGACCCTCGATATAGATGTTGACTCGATCGTTACCCAGATTGGAGACACGATACAGTTTGACTTTTACCTGACAGCGCAGGCATCCGGACCGGTAAGTGCGCTGCTTTTCGCTGATCTCTGGATGCCGGATGGCGACCCATTCCCAAACAACCCGCTATATGGGCCACTGCCACTCTTTTTTGATACAGGAGAGAGATGGGAGAAGACTTTTCATATGAACGTTCCCAGCAGGGCCGAATTGGGTGAATACCGGTTTATCGGTTATCTGGTGGATGAGGGTGGTGAAGAGATCGATTCCGAGGATGTTGTAATTCGGGTTGTTTCCGAGGAGATGATCAAACCGGGAGAGGGTCGACCGGATAGAATCTCTTCGGAAAAGGGAAGAGGCTGCTTCAGCTGGATTAAAAAGTATTGAGGGGGAGTAGGGAGAAGGTCGTGGGGGGGGTAAAACCCTCCACAACCCTACGAGGAGACCGCTGCGATCCAACAGGGTCGCAGCGGTTTATATTCATTCGCCGACCGCAGATATCTGAACGGTCAGTTCCACGGTCTCAACCTCACCACGGATATTTTCCTCTCCTTCTCCTTCACTAGGAACGATCACGATCTGAGAGGCCATCGCGATCTCATCTCCCTCGAAAAGGCTGAGGATTCTCTGATCGGCGACTATCAGGATCTCGTCTCTGGTAGTAGATTGAGGACCGAGTACAACACTCTGGTCAATGACAGGGGCGGTGTTGAAAATCTCATCCTCGCTTGAATCGAAGTAGACCCTGTAGGTCAAGGTCAGGCTCCCTGTTTCGTTACGGAACTCGACGACCGATCGGATCTCGATTGCATCGATATCGGTGATGGTGTTTATCTCTTCGGGCAAGGGGATGATCTCGACGGGTGTCTGGATACTGACTGCCGGGATATTCCAGGGAATAACCGGGTCCGTACCGTATTCGATCAGAAGCTCCTCACCGGAGAGGAAGCTATGGATATCCACCCTTATGGTCACGATTGTCATGCCGCAGGCGAGGGCAACCAGAGCAAGGAGTGACGCTATTGTTTTCCTTACCGGCAACAACGCAGGATATTTCGGCCTATGTATCGATATGGAGATCATTTCATCTTCTTTCTATCTTGGGAAGGAGATCGATGTGGCCATAGTCAGCCCCCGCTTTTGCTGGAATGTGCTGCTGTGGGTGGCAAAAGCGATGTCGAAATTGAAAAACTTCAAGGGGATTCCCGCACCCCAGCTTACCTGGATCCTCTTGCCCTGATTGTAAGTCCCGAACCGGAGGGCAATGGGCCCGGGACCGTAATAGGTCTCTCCTCCAACCTTCATCGAGACATCTCCGTTAACGATTTCGAGGTTATAGGCGAGGAGGTAATCTCCAAATTCAGCGTTACTTCCCCATCCGTCGTCCCACATGCTACGGTAGGCAATGGAGAAAGCGAAGGTGCGAGGCAGATTAATTTTTAACGTCTCGTCCTCGAAGATGGTCTCTTCCTCGAGATCGTTGGTATCGTCATCAAATACCATCCGTTCACGGGTGGCCCTCCAGTTGATGCGCGTGTAAACGTCCTGGATCCCGAATCCGATGTCAAGGGAATGATATCGCAGGAGCAGGCCAAAATCGAATCCGATACCGTGCCCTTTGGGCCCAAAGTCTCCACTTTCCGGGACTGCGTAATCAGCGATCGTGTTCATCGTGAATTCAGGCGGGTTTTCGGAATCGAAGATCGGGTCGGTTGTGTGCAGGTTTGTAAAATTATCGATCTCAGCATACATGAAGCCAAGGATATATTTGCCGTTTACCCCTGCCAGAACTCTGGGTTCTTCGGGGAGTTCCATGTAATCCTGTAGCTCCAGGACATAACCGGCATTAATCGCCATTCCTGCGTTAATGGATGCGTGTTCGTTTGTAGTGTAAGAGGAGTTAGGCTGGAATGGTGCCGCTTCTGCGAGCGCCTGCTCGAAGTTATCTGAATATTCAAATTCACCCTCCATCAAAACGAACGGAGAAACACCCAGATGGATGTCTTTAAACGTATACCCTACTCGCGGCTGCCTGATATCAAAGAGCCCCGTTTCAACGGATCCCCTGGGCATATACTTCTGTAGAATATCCATGTCAATCAACAGGTTGTTTTGCCCGACATCGATGAAGATATTGGTAGAATCATCCTTGTCTATATCACGCAACTCCAGATAGAACGGGGGATTTAACAACAGATTGGCGAGCTCTATAACATCGAAATTTTCATCCTCAGGGTCAAATGAGGGGAGATCGGCTAAGAAAACAAAGAGACCTATAGGGATGGGGATGGTCAGCGGTGATTCTTCCTGGACTTTTAAATAAGCCGGGTTGTTAATGTAAGATTCACTGTGAAAAGGAAGCAGGGTCCCACCCATCGCAACCTTCCTCGCATCGAAAGATATCGCCTCGAGGTGAGCAGGAAGCACCAAGAGGAACAGGCCAACAAAGGTGAAGGAGGACAGTAACTTATTGATCCGTCTATGTGTCATTTTGACTGGTAAATAATTCATCGGTCTTGTAAAAATTTTATCTTTTCGTATACTTGTATGTCCTGGACTAATATACCGAGAGCAGACGCTTCGCGCAACTTTTGACAACCGAGTTGGAGCAGACAGTTCTCACTTTTCCCGGCCTGCAGCTAAACTCGGTTATATCGGACCTGTTGTTGTGAAAGTCAGTCGTGCTTTTCCAACGATCAATAGAGTGGCAATAACCATGCCAGCAACATGTTATGATGGGATCGCAAATGCCTTATCGACCGCCCGGGATAAAATCAATCCGGTATGATCTTTCTCCCCCGGGGGACAAATCGATTTCCCACAGGGCGATCCTTCTTGCTTCTATTTCCGAAGGCAAATCCAGTCTCCGTGGCATACCGCGATCTGGGGATATCCAGAGGACGATCTCATCCGTTCGCGCGATGGGGACAAAGGTGACCAGGCATGGCAACGACGTATCGATCACGCCGTATCGAGAGGGTCAGCTGAAGGAACCAGGGAGCGCCATTGACTGTGGTAGCTCTGCGACAACGATGCGTCTTTTGACAGGGCTCCTTGCTCCCGGAGACTTTACTGTTGTATTGACGGGAGACGCCTCGCTGAGAAGACGACCTATGGATCGTGTAATAATTCCTCTGAGGAGAATGGGGGCGGAGATACAGGGGAGTGGTGATGATCGTTTTCCACCACTTGTTGTGAGTGGAAATCGGGTAAAACCGATCGATTACACATTACCCATTCCCAGTGCGCAGGTCAAATCTTCACTCCTCCTGGCAGGTTTACGAGGAGGAGTGGAAGTCGTTATTAGAGAAGGAGAAAGGAGCAGAGACCACCTCGAAATTTTGCTCGAAGAGCAAGGCCTGGATATCAGCGTGGAGGGTGGTATCGTCCGACTTCGTCCTGGAGCACCCCCTGGTCCTGTTGATATGGTCATACCAGGAGATACTTCTTCCGCGGCCTTTTTTATCGTCCTTGCCCTTCTGGTCCCGGGATCTGAGGTGCGGGTGAAAAATGTACTGTTGAACCCTACCAGGACCTGTTTTCTCGATGTCCTCGTGAGGATGGGAGCGAATATCGAAATCAGGAGAGGTGGGACCTGGAATGGGGAGGAGGTAGGAGATATTGTGGCGGTTTCCTCTGATCTGGTTCCCACATCGATCGAGAAAGGGGAGATCCCCTCGATCATAGATGAAGTTCCAGTGCTGGCAATTGCCGCGGTAAGGGCTCGGGGAGAGACCGATTTTTCACACCTTGGAGAACTCCGGGTAAAGGAGAGTGACAGGATCGCTTCGATCTCTAAAAACCTCCGTGCGATAGGAGTAAAAGTAGAGGATCGACCTGACGGCTTTTCCATCGACGGAACCCGGAGGGCCTTGAAGGGAAAGGTAACCTCCTTTCGAGATCACCGGATCGCGATGGCGTTTTCGATACTTGGAGCGTCCCCGGGGGTCGACCTGGAGGTTGAAGGTTGGCGGTGTGCCAGAAAATCTTTTCCGTCTTTTTTCGATCATCTCGAAGCCATAGAAAGAAGGGAATAACCGGACGAGATCATGAAGCCATTCTATCGCTTTTCCTGGAGGGTCGTCAGGACCCTGTTCAAGGTTACTCTCGGGTTAAAGGTTGTTGGCTCCGAGAAAGTCCCGGAAGAAGGTCCTCTTATCCTTGCCTCAAACCACCGGTCGTATTTTGACCCTCCTCTTCTGGGGATTTCGGTCAGCAGAGAAATTCATTTCCTGGCTAAATCGGAACTGTTTTCCTTCCGGCCGTTCGGGAAGTTGATCACTTATCTCAACGCACACCCCATCAGGAGGGGCGAGAAAGATACACACGCGGTCGACGGAATGGTGGAACTCCTGAAGAGAAATGAGGCAGTTGCCATATTCCCGGAAGGTACGAGGCAGAAAGAAGGAACGAATCTGGGAAGGCCTAAGTCGGGTGTGGCTCGTCTTGCACAGGCTACAGGCGCGCCAATCTTGACCGTCTATATCCGGGGTAGCAGAAAAAAATGGAAGGGTTTCCTGAGAATAGATCCCGTCGGTGTCTACTTCGGGAAAATGATCAACCCTGATGTATACGGGGAGTACGGTAAGGATCCCAAAGGGTTCAGGGCGTTGGCTACCTATGTGCTCTCTGAAATCGAGGGTCTGATGGAGAAGGTCGAGAGAGAAAGGACTTCAGAAAGCGGATAATTTAATCAATAATATGAACACTTTTTCCCGGGATTTCATATTTACGTTGTCAACTCTGCGTAGCCAGGCACGAAAGGACCGCAAAGGGGGGGTTAATCACCCCCTTTCTCTCAACAGGAACCTTTGTCCCGAAGCTGTGAGGGGTTTCCTCACAGAAGATGGAATGAACGGATTCGGACATCGGGAAGGGGACTTTTCAGTGGTCAATATTCGTCGATATCGAATTGGAAAAATAAGGAGAAAACCTTGACATGGTCCACTATAAGGAATATCTTTTCTGTTCAACTTCGTCGTGGGACTTCCCTCTGCCTAGATATCTGTGATATATAGAGCCGGAGATTTTTCGCGTTTCAGATCACTAACTCTGGAGGCCTTTTTTAATGATTTCTGATTTACCGGAGAAGGAGAACAAAAAAGAGGAAGAGGAGGAACAGATCGTTCCGACCGACTCCGAACAGAAAAAGAGTGATGCAGCCGGTCTGGAGCCCGTGGATGGGGACGTTCAAGAAAGCAGAGAAAAGAGTAAAACCAATGAAGAAGTGATCGAACCAGAAACGATCACAGAGGAATCTGAAGTGGAAGATATTGACATCGAACAGTACATCGGCCTTGATGATGAACAGACAACATACGTGACACAATCCGGTCTCAAGATCAGATCGGATCTTTTTGACGGTGATACCTACTCAAAGAATGATTACGAGGAAATGGCCAAACTCTATGATGAGACCTTTGCCAATATCGCGGAGGGTGAAGTCGTCGAGGGTACCGTAATGAAAATCCAGGGCAATTCGGTGGTGCTCGACGTTGGGTTTAAGTCGGAGGGAGCGGTCTCACTCGAGGAGTTCAGTGATCCGGATCAGATCTCGGTCGGGGATAAAATCGATGTCTATTTGGAGAACCTCGAAGACCAGGAGGGGGTCATCGTTTTTAGTAAGAAAAAGGCGGATTTCCTCAAGGTGTGGGATACGATCAAACAGTCCTTTGACAAAGATGAACCGATCGAGGGGGTAATATCCCGAAAGATAAAGGGTGGTATGGTTGTCAATGTCCTCGGTGTCGATGCATTCTTACCGGGTTCCCAGGTAGACCTCAGGAGGGTAAACGACCTGGATTCTCTGATCGGCCAGACGGACCTGTTCAAGATCATCAAGTTGAACAAGAGGCGCAGGAACGTAGTCGTCTCACGCCGCATTATCCTTGAAGAGAGGAGAGAGACCCAGCGAAGAAGACTTCTCGACGAGATAGAGGTCGGCCAGGTCCGGGAAGGTGAAGTCAAAAACATCACGGACTTTGGGGCATTTATAGACCTTGGAGGTGTAGACGGGCTTCTTCATATTACGGATATGTCATGGGGCAGGATCAGTCATCCTTCAGAACTGGCTTCCATCGGCGATAAACTGGAGATAAAAATTCTTGATATAGACATCGAACGGGGTCGAATTTCTCTTGGTCTGAAGCAACTCCATCCCTATCCGTGGGAGAATATCGAAGAAAAATACCCGATTGGCAAAAAAATCAGGGGAAAAGTCGTCAGCCTGACCAATTACGGGGCATTCATCG
The DNA here is from genome assembly GCA_964442125.1 of uncultured Gemmatimonadota bacterium. Lineage (GTDB taxonomy): Bacteria > Gemmatimonadota > CAZMKB01 > CAZMKB01 > CAZNLH01 > CAYTWO01. The sequence goes on along the minus strand of CAYTWO010000007.1, from coordinate 8,536 downwards.
AACTCGAAAAAGGGGTGGAGGGTCTCGTGCACGTGTCTGAAATGTCCTGGACCCGTCATATCAGGCACCCATCTAAGATCCTGGCTATCGGCGATATCGTTGAGGCTGTGGTCCTGAATATGGACCCGGAAGCGGAAAAGATCTCTCTCGGAATGAAACAGGTCGAGGCCGATCCATGGCTTTCCCTCGCTGAAAAATATCCACCGGGTACTCGCCTCGAAGGAAAGGTAAGGAACCTCACCTCTTTTGGTGCTTTTGTCGAGATAGAGGAGGGTATCGATGGTCTGGTTCATGTCTCTGATATGTCCTGGACCCGAAGGATCATGCATCCCAGCGAAGTACTCAAAAAGAGTGACAAAGTCGAAGTGGTGGTCCTGAATATCGACGTGGAGGAGAGACGGATCTCGCTTGGTCTCAAGCAGGTCCAGGAAGATCCATGGCAAGACCTCTCCAAGATTTACACAGAGGGTCACGAGGTGAGCGGAAAAATTGCGAGAATCCTCGATAAGGGGTTGGTCGTCGACCTGGGAGAGAATGTTGAAGGATTTGTTCCGATCTCACAGGTGATAAGAAAGACATCGAAACCACTTGATCAGGAATTCAAAACGGGTGACTCTCTCATACTCCGTGTGATAGAGTGTGACCAGGAGAATCGGCGTATAGTGCTGAGCGTCGTGGAGGTCCT
>CAYTWO010000007.1:1783-7751 GCA_964442125.1 uncultured Gemmatimonadota bacterium | reverse complement strand
GAAGAGGCTCCTGAAGTGAAAGAAGAGACCGAGGCTGATGAGGCTGAAATAAAAGAGGACACTTCGGTCGAGGAAGTGGAGGAGGAGGTCAAGGATTCGATCACCGAACCTGAAGCGGAGGAGGAGATATCCAAGGCTCCGGAAGTGGATGAGGGAGAAGAGGAGGAGGAAACAAAGACCTCAGAAACTGAATAGTCAGCCTATTTCCAGAAGTGTACTGCGAGCCATCAATCGTTTCCTGGATTTTACATTCATTTATTTCATGCGATCTTCCACATCCTGAGGAGATTCTCCCCGGTACTCCGTTGCCATGACCCTGGAATCTGAATGACTTCGCACGGAGAGCTTCAATCCGAACAACTTATGGCGAAAGAATCCCAATCGAGCTTTTTGAGAATATCTTGCAGAAACTCTATCTCTATCCCTTCAAGATCACCTCACTCCTGATCCTGACCCTGCCGTTTATCCTGGTCTGCGCTCAGCGGAAAGAGCCTGCCCCAATCGTTACGGAAAAAACCCTCACATCTGAAGATATTTCCAGGGTTGAGACATTATTCAACCAGGCCATGGAAAATTTCAGGTCTGAGAGGTGGTCCCTCGCGGCCAACAGTTTTGATCGCCTTCTTGCGGGGTATCCGGAGACGAGGTACACCGGAGAATCACTTGTCTTGGCCACAGAGGCAGACCTCAGGAGGGGGAATGAAAAAAGGTCCACACATCGTCTGCTCAATTTTCGAGAATTTTTTCTTCAGGATCTTTCGGGGGAATCTCCCCAGTCCAGACAGAGGGGGGGAGTTCTTGACGCCATAGTCAGGCGTTATGCCGACGCGGGATTTCAGGGAGAAGCCATGGGCTTGTTGATGGACCTTATCCCGTCAGAGGTCAAAGCGAAGGAACTGGGAGACAAGATTTACGATGCGGTAGAATATCTGGCATACCAGCTTTCTGGAGACAACCTCGAAGAAATGATCTCACACTATCCATCGCATGTTTTGACCCAGGTTCTTCGGATCCATCTCGCGAAAAGAATCCTTATGGATGGAGACAAAGAAGGGTCACTTGCCCTTCTATCTGATATCAAGACACGATCCCTTCGAGATAATGAGCGATCGGCCGTGCGTAATCTCCGTTCCATGGCTATGGGAAGAAAAAGCCTCGATGGGGAGGTGGCTCTCCTGCTTCCCTTCACGGGCAGTTATGCTCAATATGCCCAGGCAGTGCTCAAGGGTGTGCAGCTGGCGCTTCATCCCTCATCCGGTGAGCCGGATATAGCTCTGGGACTGGAGATCTTCGATACGGGCGGAGAGTACTCGGACCTCATGAGGACGATCGAAGAAATTGTCGATGATCCCGATATGCTTGCCATCATTGGCCCCCTGTCCTCATCGCTGACCGTAACCGTGTCAATTAAGCTTCGTGGGAAAGATCTGACACTAATTTCTCCTACAGCCTCGGAGAGAGGACTGCATGAGCTGAGCAAAAATATCTTCAGTCTGAATTTCGTCGATCAATCCCTGGCAGTACGGATCGCTGAGTTTGCGGTCCTGGACCTGGGGCTGAGAGAGTTTGCCGCTATTTTCCCTATGGACGATTACGGGCACCGGATGGCAGGAGCCTTTATCGATAAGGTCGAAGAGCTGGGGGGCACGGTGCTCATTGCTCAGGGTTATCCCGTCTCCGCTACTACATTTGACGTCGAGTTGAAGCGGGTCAGATACTATTCCCCGGAAGCGATATTTATCCCTGCACATAGCGAGGAGATCCCGATGATAGCCCCCCAGATCCCGTTTTACGGAATGGAGGACGTTCAACTCCTCGGAACGGATGGTTGGAATAACAGGCGTGCGGCCAGGCTCGGAGGGAAATACGTTGAGGGCGCGTTTTTTACGGATACCTTTTTCGAGGAAAGCACGAAAATTGGATACAACGAGTTCAGTTACCGGTACGAGCAGGTTTACAAGGAAGAGGCCAGTCGTGTTGCCGGTCTCGGGTATGACGCCATGAACCTCATAGCCTGGGGGCTCAAAATGGGGGCAGGCGGGAAGAGGAGCCGATCCATTGACTTTTCTGACCTCGAGAACTTCAGGGGGGCAACGGCGGTCTATTCCATGGGGGAGGGCGGCTATTTTCGAAAGGAGCCCCTCCTTCTGACCATTAGCGGAGGGCGAGTTCGTGCGGTAGAAGATGTCTCGACCGGTGAGGAGGATCTTGAGGATCTTTCGCCGGTGTCACCTCTGGAACCTCAGGATCAAATCCTGGAGTGAGATGCACTATCATCTGATATGAAACGACTGTTCCCGAAACAGTTATGATTCGTCGGGGGAGAAATGAGTATTGAGAAGAAGATCGAAAAGCTCGAAGAGATGAATCGGAAGGCCAAGCTTGGTGGCGGTGAGAAGCGGATCGAAGCCCAGCATAAGAAAGGGAAGTTGACTGCCAGGGAGAGGATAGACTTACTCCTGGACCGCGGAACGTTTGTTGAGTTGGACCGGTTCGTAACCCATCGCTCTACAGACTTCGATATGGAGGAAAGGGTTTTTCTCGGTGATGGCGTAGTCACCGGATACGGTAAGATCGATAGGAGGCTGGTCTACGTCTTCAGCCAGGATTTTACCGTTTTCGGCGGGTCTCTCTCCGAGGCCCATGCCGAGAAGATCGTCAAGATCATGGACCTGGCGATGAAGAACGGGGCTCCCATAATCGGCTTCAATGACTCGGGAGGAGCTCGAATTCAGGAGGGTGTCATGAGCCTCGGGGGGTATGCCGAGATATTCCTGAAGAACACCCTGGCGTCTGGTGTCGTCCCGCAGATCTCGGCTATTCTGGGTCCATGCGCGGGTGGTGCTGTTTACTCCCCTGCCATCACCGATTTCATATTCATGGTAAAGAACCTCAGTTATATGTTCGTCACGGGACCGGATGTCATCAAGACGGTCACCCACGAGGAGGTAACCTTCGAGGAGCTTGGAGGGGCGGAAACCCACAGCACGAAGAGCGGAGTATGCCACTTCGCGTGCGAGAACGAAGAGGATTGTTTTTTCAGGATTCGACAACTCCTGCAGTATCTCCCGAGTAATAACTTGGAAGATCCGCCATACAGGGAACCGAAAGATGACCCGGAGAGAAAAGACAAAGAACTTCTGGAGATAATACCGGATAATCCGAATAAGCCCTACGACATGCACGAGGTGATCCGCCATGTCATCGATGACGGAGAGTTTCTCGAGGTTCAACCCGACTACGCGAGGAACATCATTGTAGGTTTCGCGAGGCTTGGAGGATTCGTTATCGGGGTCATAGGAAATCAGCCCCAGCACCTCGCCGGTGTCTTAGACATCGCATCGTCACTCAAGGGAGCGCGTTTTATCCGCTTCTGCGACACCTTTAACGTTCCACTCCTCACGTTCGAGGACGTTCCTGGCTTCCTTCCCGGTACAGGGCAGGAGTATGGTGGAATAATCAAGCATGGAGCCAAGCTCCTCTACGCATATTGCGAGGCTACCGTACCGAGGATGACCGTGATTACCAGGAAGGCCTATGGTGGCGCCTACGACGTCATGAACAGTAAACATATCCGTGGTGACTTCAACGTCGCATGGCCCACGGCCGAGATCGCCGTGATGGGGTCAGAGGGAGCGGTCAATATCATCTTCCGTGACGAGATCAAGAAGGCGAGTGATCCTGAGGCAACCCTCAAGAAACGGATCGAGGAATTCAAGGAAAAGTTTGCCAATCCCTACATTGCCGCGTCCAGGGGATATGTCGACATGGTGATCAATCCGATCGACACCCGCTCGGTCCTGATCCGGGCGCTCGAGATGTTGAAGGGTAAACGGGACCAGAACCCGCCAAAGAAACACGGAAATATTCCGTTATAGGGAAAAATCCAATGTTCGATAAAGTTCTCATCGCAAACAGGGGTGAGATCGCCCTGCGCGTCATCCGGTCCTGCCGGGAGTTGAACGTCAGGACCGTTGCTGTATTCTCTGAGGTCGATCGCGATACACCTGCCGTGTGGGAGGCTGACGAGGCCTTCCCGATAGGGCCGCCACAGGCCCTCGAAAGTTATCTGGACATCGACAAGATCGTAGAGGTCGCTTTACGGACGAAGGCCAAGGCAATCCACCCCGGCTATGGTTTCCTGGCGGAAAACCATTTCTTCGCAAAGCGGTGTCATGAGGCGGGATTGGTTTTTATCGGCCCTCCGCATGAGGCCATGGAAAAGATGGGCGACAAGGCGATGGCAAGACGAACGATGGAGGGGGCCGATGTCCCGGTAATCCCGGGCACTGTCGACGCTATTGTGACAGGCGAGGAAGCAATAAAGGCTGCGGAAGAGGTTGGATTTCCTCTGATGCTCAAACCGGTCGCTGGGGGTGGCGGTAAGGGAATGCATATAGTAGATGAGAATAAGGAGTTGCTTGACGCGTTCAAGTTGTCGCAGAGCGAGGCGAGAAAGGCGTTCGGGGACGACAGGATATATCTCGAACGATATCTTCGGGATCCCAGGCACATAGAGGTCCAGGTTGTAGCCGATGGAAGGGGAAATGTCATTCACCTGGGAGAGAGGGAGTGCTCTATTCAACGGCGCCATCAGAAGATGGTGGAGGAAGCCCCTTCGATGATCGTGTCTCCGGAATTGAGGGAGAAACTGGGTGGTTGGGCCTGCCAGGCCGCACGATCTGTCGGCTATACCAGTGCGGGCACGGTCGAATTTCTGATGGACAGGGAAGGAGATATTTACTTTCTCGAGATGAACACCCGGCTCCAGGTAGAACATCCCGTCACGGAGATGATCACCGGCATCGACATAGTCCGTATGCAGCTGAAGATAGCTTCCGGTGAGGAGATCGATATATCTCAGGACGATGTCTCCTTTCACGGAGCCGCTATCGAGTGCAGGATCTCGAGTGAGGACCCGGAGAACGATTTCCTTCCCTCCTCGGGAATGATCCAGGATTACCAGCCGGCCAGTGGTCCGTGGGTGAGGGTGGACAGTGGTGTCGTAAGGGGGAGTGAGATCACTCTCTTTTACGATCCCCTATTCGCAAAGCTGATAGTATGGGCTGAGAACAGGGAGATGGCTATCGCGAGGATGACAAGGGCGCTGGAGGAATTTCGGATTGCAGGTGTGAAGACGACACTGCCATTCCATCGGAAGATCATGGATAACGAACGTTTCCGGTGCGGAGATTATCATACCGGTTTTATAGACGAGGAGATAGAAGATCGCTCCGATACCGAATCAGGGGCGTTTGATGGGGATGTGGCGATAGCGGCTCTTCTCGCGCACCTGAAAGAGGGGAAGGGTCATTCCCAACTTTCAACGGCAAAGACAGAGGATCGATCGCCTGCAAATGCGTGGCGACGGAGAGCGCTGAGGGAGTCTGTGGGAAGGTTCGCAGAATGGAGGCACCTGAAGGAGGGTAAGAGATAGCCCATGCATCAGCGATTCTGGGTCAAGGGTTCCGGCGAGGGTCAATTTTTCGATTATGCGGAGACAGGCCGGGATAAAAGGGTCAGGATGGGGGATGTAGAGGTTCCGGTCGACCTCTCCACTAAACCTGGATCTTCTTACCTGCACCTCCTGGTCGATGGCAGATCATACCCCTGCACGTTCCAGGAAGAAGGAAATATTGTGATCCTGAACGTTCGTGGCAAGGAATACCGCTTCGAGGTCCTGTCAGAGAGGAGAAAGCGGATCCGGGATCTTGGAATATCCGAGGAACATGGGACCGGCAACAAGGATATCATCGCGCCCATACCCGGCCTTATTGTGGAGATAGAAGTTGCGGTGGGAGAGAAGGTTGAAGCTGGGCAGGGGGTTGTGATAATGGAAGCGATGAAGATGGAGAACGAGCTCAAGGCCCCTGGTGAAGGAGTGGTCAGAGAGATCAAGGTTGCCAAGGGGACACCCGTGGACCAGGGGCAGCTGCTTGTGGTTGTCGTCTGACATGTAGAACCTCGA
>CAYTWO010000007.1:0-1683 GCA_964442125.1 uncultured Gemmatimonadota bacterium | reverse complement strand
AACCTCGATTTTTCAATCTCGTAGGGCAAGGCTTTAGCCTTGCTCGTAGCTCGTGGTTGTTGAGTGATATGGAAGAGAAGGAAAAAGAGATCAGAAAATTCATAACACCCTCCGGGATCCCCGTCGATCCCCTTTACGATCAGGCATCTCTACGGGATATCGATCTCGAGGTAGACCTCGGTAAACCTGGAGAATTCCCCTTCACCCGCGGGATCTATCCTGATATGTACCGTGGTCGGAAATGGACCATGCGCCAGTATGCCGGATTCGGGTCGACGGAGGAGACCAACAAACGGTACCGGTTTCTCCTCGATCGTGGTCAGACCGGATTGTCGGTGGCCTTCGACCTGCCGACACAGATGGGATACGACTCGGATCACCCCAGGGTTGTCGGAGAGGTGGGGAGGGTTGGAGTTGCGATCGATTCTCTCCATGACATGGAGACCCTGTTTCAGGAAATACCTCTGGATAGGGTCAGTACCTCGATGACGATCAACTCCACTGCCCCGATCATCCTGTCCATGTATCTCTGCGTGGCCGAGGAGAGCAACGTCGCACCAGATAGAGTCAGGGGGACCGTACAGAACGACATCCTCAAGGAATACGTCGCGAGGGGGACCTATATCTATCCGCCCGATCCTTCGATACGCCTGACCGTGGACCTTATCGACTACGTGAATCAATGCTGTCCGCGATGGAACCCGATCTCGATCAGCGGCTATCATATGAGGGAGGCGGGAGCCACCGCCGTTCAGGAGGTCGCCTTTACCCTCGCAAACGCAATCGCGTACTTCGAGGCGGTCACCGGTCGTGGTATAGACGTGGACACATTCGCCCCGAGGGCCTCTTTCTTCTTTGGCTGTCATAACAACTTTTTCGAGGAAATCGCCAAGTTCAGGGCGGCAAGGCGAATATGGGCACGCCTGGTCAGAGAGAGATTCGGAGCGAAAAACGACCGCTCCTGCATGCTGAGGTTCCATACGCAGACATCCGGAGTATCCCTTACTGCCCATGAGCCGGGGAACAATGTCGTGAGGGTGGCATACCAGGCACTGGCAGCGGTCCTGGGAGGAACCCAGTCGCTGCACACGAACTCGATGGATGAAGCCCTTACCCTCCCCACGGAAGAATCGGCCCTGATCGCCCTGAGGACACAGCAGATCCTGGCCGGCGAAACGGGCATTGCCGATACACCTGATCCTCTCGCAGGCTCCTTTTATCTCGAGTCATTGACCTCAGAGATCGAGGTGAATGTCCTGGAGACCATCGACAGGATAGACGCCATGGGCGGGGCAGTCGAGGCGGTCAAGAGTGGATACATGGAGAACGAGATCCGAAAGAGCGCCTACCGGTACCAGAGGATGGTTGAAAATGGAGAGATCGAGGTCGTTGGTCTGACACCACAGGCGAAAGGGAGCAAACCCTCCTCTCAATTGGAGGGATCGAGTCAGGCGATGGATTCAACCGGGGAGGAGAGGACGCGATCGGCACAAAAAGTGAAGCTGGAAACGCTCAGAAAGCGCCGGGACAGCAAACATGTCCGGCGGGCTCTCGATCACCTTAAGGAGGCGGCTTCGGAAGAGGGAGAGAACCTCATACCCCCGGTCATCGAATCTGTCCGTGCGCTCTGCACGGTGGGCGAGATCAGCGACGCGCTCCGCGATGTCTTCGGCGAATATCGTA
>CAYTWO010000006.1:0-42515 GCA_964442125.1 uncultured Gemmatimonadota bacterium | reverse complement strand
GGTAAACCGGTGAAGGGTTTGAAACATACAACTCCTTACAGGATAAAATTTTAATTGACAAATCCCGCGATCTGTAGTATACTCAATCAATGCTTTTATATTTGCCATCCCCTGTTTGAAAGCCCCCCTTGCTTAATGCTCGTCATACGGGAGAGTCAATTGAAAGCGTTTTTCGTGGATGAGTATGCTTCCAATCGTTGAGAATTTGTTTCGATGCCCTTAAAACCTATTAAATATAAGAGATTCAGGAACGGTCAGGAAGATATCCTGTTTTCAACCAAGACATGTGGTATCTTTCAACCCGATACGACATCCCTTTCAATCCTCGAGTTCCTCGATAAAAACAGTCCCTCGACACGGGAGCGTGTGGTCGAGACACTTTCAGGGGACTTCGATGCAGCAAGGATTCAGACCGCCATCGATGAGCTCGAACAGGCTGGTTTTGTGTCGAATGGTTCGGAAGAGATGAGAACTGAAGCGGATGTAAGCTCCGGGAACCAGGTTCCACTCCCGAAGGTTTCACATATTGTGATGAATGTCGCCCACTCCTGTAATCTCTCCTGCAGTTATTGCTACGCGGATGGTGGGAGCTACAGGGGGAAGAGAGAGCTCATGAAACCAGAGGTGGCCGTGGAACTCGTTGATTTTCTTCTCGACGGCACGGAAGACGATAAGGTGATGATCACCTTTTTCGGCGGGGAACCCCTGATGAACTTCGAGGCGGTCCGGGCAGCTATCAGCAGGGGGGAGGAGAGGGCCGGTGAAATCGGGAAAGAGATCGATTTTTCATTGACAACGAACGGGACACTTCTCACCGAAGATATAATCCGCTATTCAAACTCACACAACATCCAGCTTTCCATAAGCATAGATGGTACGAGAGAAGCACATGATGAACACCGGAAATTCATTGATGGTCGAGGCTCATACGATTTCCTGGTATCCAACCTCTCGAAATTAATGAAGGAAAGACAGGTACCGGCCAGGGCAACGTTGACGAAAAACAACATCGATGTCGTCGCTGTTGTCGATCACCTGCTCGGACTCGGTTTTAGACAGGTGGGTCTGGCCCCTGTCGATACGGTCAATGAGGAGTTTGCCCTCGATGAAGGAGAGATGGGGCAGCTTCTCGATGGATTCAAGGTCCTTGCCAGACGGTTTCAGGAACAATCCTCTGCCGGGAAGGTTTACGGTTTCACCAACATCATCAATTTGATGAAGCTCCTTCAACGGGGTGATACCAAACCTCTTCCCTGTGGAGCGGGGCTCAAGCTGATGGCCGCCTCGCCCGAGGGAGATTTCTACATCTGTCACAGATTTTCAGGAAATGAGGAGTTGCGGATAGGCAACCTCAGGGAGGGGATAGACGACCGGAGGAGGGAGGAACTGTTAAGATCACTCCTTGTAGATTCAAAACCGGCTTGCAGGTCATGCTGGGCGAAGCATCTCTGTGGCGGTGGTTGTTACTACCTTTCAGACCTCCACAACGGAGACCTGAAAAAACCTCACGCGCTCACCTGTAAGCTCCTTCTGCAGTGGTACGAGTTTGGTATACATGTCTATTTTGACCTTATGCGTCAGAATCCGGCATTCCTTGATATGTGTGCGGGTGAGGATCTCACCTGTTGATCGTTTAGTAAGTTGGTTGTCGTCGAGCAAAGGAAAGGATGTATATCGGTTGCTTGGCATGGAGTCAATGAGATGTATCAAACATCTCAGAGCTGTTATCTGAAAGGAGGAGGGGCATGAGATTTATCAAGTGGAAGGCAATCGCGTTTCTGGCAATCTACATGATTGCTTTCATGGGGTTCACAAGCGAAGCCTGCTCCCAGGAAATTGACTACATCAAGATCGTAGAACCGCCTGGGAATAACCGTGTTCCCGGTCCTTGTACAAGGCTGCAGGGAACTGGCTTACCGCAATATTATGCGCGGTTCAGGGCGAATGGCTGGAATAATGGTCCAAACGGTATTCCGGAGGACGGTGGTGGCGATGACATCTTGGTGGGGCCGGTCAATGCATTCTGGGGGACCAGGGTGGGACCAGAACTCGGAACCATTGATAGACGTACCGGGGTATTCACGGCTGCGGTCTCTATCGATTGTGGTGAAGGTCTTGTGGGTGCGTTTTACCGACACTTCCGGGAGGGAGAGGGATGGGTTCTCATGAGGGATCTGTCTTCAATTGCCGTGATTCCTCCCGACTGGTTGCCGGATGTACCTCGGCAGGACCTGAGCAAAGTTGGATCGGACAAAGAGAGTAGATAACTCAAGAACTCAGAAGGAGGGAGTAAAGTGAAGATGAAAATAGCCAGTATATTGTTGATTGCCCTTGCCCTCGCTGGGTTCTTCGCCCAGTCCACTTACCTTCACGGAGCGGAAGTGTACGTGGGAGCCACGACACTTTATGTGCTCGATGAGGAAAGCGGGAAGATAGCCGGGGAGATCCCGATCGACAGGTGGATCTACAACATTTCAGTTTCTCCGGACGGAAAAACTGTTTATGCCGGAGCATCCAACGGGGTCAATATCATCGATGTCGAGACGAGAACGATCCAGGGACTTTTGATGGACAAGCCGGCTTTTACGGTTGAGATCGAGAAGGAAAGCAACCGGATGTTCGTCCTCACGAACGACCGGAAAGTGATGCCTGATGGAACCGCTGAGGCCTTCCCCTCGAAACTTCTGGTCTACGACCTGAGCAGTAAGACACTGTTGAGGACGATCGAGCTGAACCGGATGGTGTTCGACATCGAAATCGTCCCGGAGCAGGATCGCCTGTACTGCCTCGACCTGCTCGACAGCGAGCTGAAGATCGTTCAGTTGACGTCCGGTGCTCAGATCGAGACCCTTGATCTTGGAGATTATGGGTACGAGCATAAAGACCAGAACCAGGGAATGTTGTGGCGGATGATCCGCGATAAAGACAGTAACAAGATTTATATCGCGCAGGGTGGAAACCAGGCGGGTGTGCTGGTTGTCGAAACGACCACAAACAGCGTGAGGAGGATTGCGCTGGATCACGAAGCAAAGTGGCGTGGAGGGGTCCTTTCCCCTGACGGGAAAAAGCTCTACCTGAACGCGGTCAGATTCCTGTCTGTCATCGATCTCGAAAAGGAAGCCGAGATCAGCTGGGTACCGCTTGATGTACCTTACCAGGGTATGGAAATCGGTGATAGAGGCGAGAAACTCTATCTGATCAATCCTGTTTATGATACGGGCGGAAGCATGGCCATATTTAACGCGAAAACGCTCGCTCCTCTATACAGGATCCTCGTTCCGGACGCGTCTCCGTTTACCATCGCGGTAGGCCATTAGTCGGGTTGTTGATCAGAGATGTGGAGATTTAAGTCGGCTCTTATTTTGCTGCTTCCTATCATGTTCCTTCCCGGCTGTTCACGTCACGGGGGATCAGGCGATATTGTTTACGCAGGATGGAACGATCTCTTCGTGATAGATATGGGTTCGGGGGAGATCGTCGAGAAGGTCTCCGTTGGGGCGCAGATAAATGGCCTGGAACTGGCGGAAGATGGCAGACTCTTTCTCGCGACGACACGGGGGCTACTCGTCGTGGACACCTCCATCATGGAGATTGTTCAGACGGTTCCGCTCGGCATTCTCGATTCGGTAAGGTATGAAGGAACGAGAGACCAGATCTATGTCCTGCATCATCCTGGAGACAGACCGGACATGTCGAACGGACCCCATAAGATCCTCAAGCTGTCGGGAGGTGACTACAGTCAACTCGAAGATTTTTACCTCGAACCATGGACGTACGAGATCTTCCTGGATCCTTCTGGAGACAATATCTACGTCACCCATATGGCTGGCAGAGAAGTTATGAAGGTCCCAACAGATGATTTTGCGGGTTCAGAGAAGTTATGGTTCGGAGAAGGCGGGCAGTGGGAAGGACGCATGGTGATCCTCCGCCATATCGCTTTTTCCGGGGGTGGTTCAGACTTCTATCTTCTGGAGCAGGGCGAAAATAATCCAACATGTGTCTGGCACTATTTTCCAGATACCGGAGAGAAGAAGAGGACCTGCCTGGATGAAAAGGTCAAGATACAGGGCATGGTAACCTCTCCAGATGGATCGAGAATCTTCGCCAATGGCTTGACAGAACTGGTTATCATGGATTCGAATGGGGAGGAGATCTCGAGAACGGATCTCGGAGTCAAACACAGGTGGATCACATTGAACGGTAAAGCGGATATGATCTACCTTTCGGCCGACACCGGAGAGGATGAGGGTCAAATCACATGTGTCGACACCCAGGGAAATCTGATCAGGGAGGTCAAAGTCCCGACGCCACTGAACGTGATTGCCGTACGGGATAATCTTGTTGAGGACACAGAAGACCAAGCAGCGCGCGCGGGTTCATGATTGAAGAGTGAATAGATTGGAAAGGAGATCTTGTTTTGAAACACCTCAAACCCCTCAATTGGAAGGCAAAAAGAATCGAGACTTCGGGCTCGAAGAATGACGTGTCCGGTTATGCCTGCTCGGACTGCGGATTGAGTTTTGCACCCGGTTGGGAGACAGGCGCCTGCGGGAACATCGACCCGTGTCCCTGGGCAGCTGATCTGCCCGCTTGCTACTGGGCATCGTGCTGGTGGTCAGGGGCTTCGGTCCCCGGTATTAACCAGTATCCGGCCTGGATGGACTGCTGCAACAATGTCTCGCAGGATTTTCAGTGTCTCTGTGTTGTCCCTGACTAGAGACACGATAGTAAACTAAATCCCCTCCTTTGTGAAGGTGAGTGCCGGGTATATGGGAATCGTGATCAAATCCGTCCGGGAGTTCTGGACAGAAGGATAAACGCATAGAGAAGGAGAGTTGAACAGTGAAACACCTCAAACCCCTTAACTGGAAAGCTAAGAGGATCGAAAGTTCCGGATCTAAACTCGATGTGTCCGGGTATGCTTGCTCGGATTGTGGGACTATGTTTGCACCCGGCTGGGAGACCGGTCAGTGCGGAAACATCGATCCATGTCCCTGGACCTCAGACCTCCCGGCGTGTGCTTCTTTTATCTGCTGGTGGGGCGGAACGTCGGTTCCAGGAGTTGCCCAGTATCCTGGCTGGCTCGATTGCTGCAACAATGTCTCGCAGGATTGGCAGTGTCTCTGCGTCGTTCCTGACTGAGACGGAAGAGTACCTGCAAAGGACTCGAAGGTCGACCAGATCACGAGCGGTGTCCCTGGACTGCAGACCTAGCGGCATGTACCGCATTCATTTGCTCCTGGGGTGGAGCATCGATCCAAGGTGTTGCCCAGTACCCGAACCGGCTCGACTGCTGCAACAATTACTCCCAGGATTGGCAATGTCTCTGCGTGGTCCCTGACTGATGACGGGTCATGTAGTTAAAGAGATATAGAAAATCTGTCAAGCGATGGTTAGCTCTGCTGGTAAACAGTGACACTACGCAGTGAACCCCTCGTGAAAGACCCCCTGTAATAGTCCTCTCATGATAAAACCCCTCGACTCAAGTTCAGAAAGAGGGGTTCATTATGAAGCATCTCACGCCGATCAACTGGAGCGCAAAACGTATAGAGAAGTCAGGTGGGAAGGATGTGTCCGGTTACGCCTGCTCTGACTGCGGAATGGTTTTTTTACCCGGCTGGGAGACTGGCCAGTGCGGAAACATCGACCCGTGCCCCTGGATCAGTGATCTACCCCTGTGTGCCGCTTTTATCTGCTGGTGGGGTGGAGCTTCAGTCCCGGGGCTCGCCCAGTATCCAGGCTGGCTCGACTGCTGTAACAATTACTCCCAGGATTGGCAATGTCTCTGTGTCGTCCCTGATTAACGACGGGTCAGGTAACGGTATAGTTTTTTAAAATTCAGAGCTACGTGGAGAGCACTCAGAATAAGTGTAACATATGCCAGGTATCTGTGGTAGAGGAAGTGATGAAGATCGAGTTTCGCCTGGATCAAACCGGCGATCCCTGTTGTAAAGACGAACAGGATCAACAGGAAACTGATAATATATCTGACATCATTCATACTAAACTAAGTTCCCACCGCGTGCAGCAGAATAGGGGCTTCTTTTCTGCCATCGATTCCGATCAATTCTGATACCTTGTCATCGAAGAATGCCCCGATCAGAACCGAAGTCAGTCCGAGAGAGGTCGCCTGAAGATAGATGTTCTCGGATATGGCGCCTGCCTCGATATATGCATAACGATATCCTCTATCGCCATACTTCCAGGTTACCCTCCTGAAGACCGCCGTCAGCACGTAGAGCAGGTCGCACCTCCCGGCCATATCCTGATATAGAGCAGCCGAGATAAAATCGTTATGGAAATTTCCCTCCCTGACGAGTTCCAGCTTGTGCCTCGAAGGAACATAATGGTATATCCCGGGGTCCATTCCGTCGACGTCAAAGACCACGACATAGGTCTCGATCGGATAGAGCGCTCCAGCAGAAGGTGCCGCTCTGAAACCGGAATCTTTCCCACTCTTCCCTGTTATACCCGATGAGGAGTACAGAAGTCTGGAGAGTTGAGGGAGCGAGAGAGAACCCCTGGAGAAATTCCTCGCGCTCCTCCTCTTTGCGATTGCATCTTCGACACCTGTGTCGCCTGCAGTCATATCTGGAAGGTCGATCACCCTCGCTCCTTCATAATACTTTTCCTTTTTCGGTTCCTCACCCCATCTCAGAACGGATGAGATAACTTCGCCGAAAGTGAGCTCGGTCTCATCGTGGAACGTTGTACCTATTGAACCCCCATACGGTTCCTCACCACGTGATCCTCCAAGGATGAAACCCAGGGCAAGAGTCACGGCTGCGAGCATCGTTGTTTTCCATAGGTTCATTGTATTCACCTCGGTCATATTATTTAAGATGGAGAATGGTCGAAGGAAAAAATAGAAGGAGTCACATATAATGTCAATGAACTGACCCTGAAAATAGGCAGACGTTGAGAACAGCAATCATCGATGTGTTGACTTTGTTGGTCGGAAACCGTAGATTTTTTCAGATAAAAGAGATCTTCACCGGTCCGATAGAGCGGGCTTGGAGCCGATCTACAGAGGTTTAATCGACCTTCGATCGAGAAGAAAAATGATAAAACAGGCACGTAACGGGATGATAAAAGTAAAACTGCCGAATGGTTCTGCTATGGAAATCGCCAGAGGGACTACGGTGGCGGAAATGGCCGGTAACATTGGCCCACGACTGGCAAAAGACGCATTGGTTGCGATGGTAGATCAGAGAATGGTTGACCTGAGCAGTCCTCTGCTCAAGGATTGTGACGTTAAGATAATTACTTCGGAGGATATTGATGCTCTCGACGTTCTACGGCACAGCACCTCTCATATCATGGCTTATGCCGTAACGACCCTTTTTCCCGGCACAAAGGTGACGATAGGTCCTCCGATCGAGGATGGCTTCTACTATGACTTCGACTCACCGCAACCATTTAACCCTGATGACCTCGAATCGATCGAGGGGAAGATGGCGGAGATTATATCACAGGACTATCGATTCGATCGAGAAGAGTGGGAAAGAGAAAAGGCAATAGAATTTTTCCGGGATAGAGGCGAGAACTATAAAGTGGAACTGATCAAGGAGATCCCGGAGGGTGAGGCCATTTCCATATACCGGTGCGGGGATTTCATCGACCTGTGCGAAGGACCTCATCTCCCTTCTACTGGACGGATCAGTGCATATAAACTCACGTCTATTGCAGGCGCTTACTGGCGTGGGGACGAGAAAAACCCGATGCTCCAGCGTATCTACGGGACCTCTTTTTTCGTGCAGGAAGAACTGGACGACCATCTGAGCAGGTTGGAAGATATAAAAAAGAGGGACCACCGGGTCCTCGGTAAGCAGCTCGACCTCTTCAGTATTCATGATGAAGCCGGACCAGGTCTGGTTTTCTGGCACCCGAAGGGTTCGGTTATCAGAAATATCATCGAGAATTTCTGGAAAGAAGCCCATTACCGTCGAGGATATGATCTGGTCTACAGCCCTCATGTAGCCAGGAGTCTTCTCTGGCAGAAGAGCGGGCACCTTGATTTCTACAGGGAGAACATGTATCCGCCAATGGAGTTCGAGGAGGGGGATTATCTGATCAAGCCGATGAATTGCCCTTTCCATATTCTCATCTTCAAGGACGGTATGAAGAGTTATCGGGATCTCCCCCTGCGATGGGCGGAGTTGGGTACCGTCTACAGGTTCGAGAGATCCGGGGTCCTTCATGGGATGAAGCGTGTTAGAGGCTTCACACAGGACGACGCACACATATTCTGTCGGCCGGATCAACTTCGTGAAGAGATCGAAGGACTCATCGATTTTACCCTCTTCTTCCTGCGGGAGTTTGGCTTCGACGAGTATGAGGTATATCTGAGCACGAGACCGGAAAAATATGTTGGTACCGAAGAGAACTGGGATATGGCGACCGGAGCCTTGAAGGATTCTCTGGTAAGCAGCGGTCTGGATTACGAAATCGATCCCGGAGAGGGGGTCTTTTACGGCCCGAAGATCGATATCAAGATCCGCGATGCACTTCGGCGTGTCTGGCAGTGCACCACCATACAGGTCGACTACAATCTTCCTGAAAAGTTCGATATTCGTTACATAGGCTCTGACGGAGGGTCTCATCGTCCAATCATGATCCATCGTGCTCTCTTGGGTTCCCTCGAGAGATTTTTCGGGGTTTTGATCGAACACTACGGGGGAGATTTTCCATTGTGGCTCAGCCCTGTGCAGGTCAAGGTCATTCCCGTCACAGACGATCAGAGAGAGTATGCAAGGGCGGTTCTCGAAAAGTTGAAGGAGAACGATTTTCGTGTGGAAGTAGATGACCGGAGTGAAAAAATCGGGCTCAAGATAAGAGAGGCCGAATTACAGAAAATTCCATATATGCTGATCGTTGGTGCGAGAGAGGTGGAAGGAGATACCGTGTCGGTGAGAAGGAAGGGGAAGGGGGATATGGGTCCACGGCAGGTCGAAAAGTTGATCAAGGATATGATGGAAGAAGTAAGGAGTAGAAAATGATTGACACAACCACTCTATTGCAGTATATGTTACTATATAAATCATGTGAGGAATTCCCCCCAACTGCAAAGAAGGGGCATGTCAGCCCCTCACCTGGTTGGTCTTTTTATGTACTGGCGGGTTGATCTGCATACCGGGATTCACGCCCGTGTATCATCCAACCCTGCACAAAATATGGCTGCAACTCCCCACTCAAGGGGTAGTCACTATTAACCGGTTCAGGAGGAGGAAGAGATTCAAAAAAGAGCGAGAGTTAACACCCAGATCAGGATATCGCCTATTCGGGTGATCGGTCCGGATGGCGAACAGATTGGAATTGTACCAACAGAAAAAGCACTCGAACTAGCCGAGGAAGAAGGACTTGACCTGGTGGAGGTCGCCCCGCAGGCAAATCCACCGGTTTGCAGGATAATGGATTACGGCAAATACAAGTACGAGGAGAGCCAGAAGGCAAAGAGGGCGAAAAAGAAACAGCATGTTATCCAGGTGAAGGAGATCAAGCTTCGACCCAAAATCGAAGATCACGATTTTGAATTCAAGCTTCGACATGCCAGGAAGTTTCTCTCTAAAAACAACAAAGTGAAGGTAACCCTGATGTTCAGGGGCAGGGAGATAACTCATGCCGATCTCGCGATCGCATTAATGAAACGATTCGTGGAGAATTTAGAGGAGGATGGTATTGTCGAATCACCGATCAAAAAAGAGGGAAGGAACCTGGTGACGGTGATTGGTCCGAGGGGTCGCAAGCAATAGATGGCTTATAAGTGATAGTATGTTTAAGGGTTAGCATGTTTACTTAAAGTAATTTAGGAGGTTTTTGCGCGGTGCCAAAAGTAAAAAGCAATCGAGGTGCAGTGAAGCGTTTTAAATTGACTGCCAAAGGGAAGGTCAAGCGGTTGAGTTCCCACCACAGCCATATCCTGACGAAAAAGACGAGAAAAAGGAAGAGGCAGCTCAGAAAGGGAAAGCTTGTCGATGGCAGTGATTTGAAAAAGGTAAAGCGGATGTTATAGAAGTATTTATTTTGTTTTATCGGATTCAGGTTTCTTTTTGAGACACCTAAGGAGGTTCTTCGATGCCCAGGATAACAAGCGGGCCCGCAGTACACAGGAAGAAAAAGAAAATACTTAAAGCGGCAAAGGGTTACAGGGGAGGAAGGAGTAAACTGTATCGAACGGCTAAGGAAAGCGTGAATCGTGCCCTTGCCTTCGCTTACAGGGATAGAAAACGGAGAAAAAGGGATTTCCGTAGGCTCTGGATCGTTCGAATCAACGCCGCTGCCAGGAATAATGGCCTTTCGTATAATCGTTTCATGGAGGGACTCCAGAAGGCTGACGTAGAGATCAACAGGAAACTCCTTGCTGACCTGGCCGTGAGTCATCCGGAAGAGTTTACCTGCCTGGCCGAGCTAGCCAAGAAAAACCTCAAGTCTTAAAGCAGATGGAAGGCGTTGAATATCTGAAGAAGCTAGAGGTCGATGCCCTCCAGAGGATTGAGAGCGCGACTAGCCAGGACGTCCTTGAAAAGTTACGTGTCGATTATCTCGGGCGCAAGGGGAAGCTCACGGAGTTTGTGAAGAAGATTGGAGATGTTCCCCTGGAAGAGAGGCCAGAAGCGGGTAAAAAGGCGAACTCTGCCAAAAGCATAATCAATGATGCCCTGCAGGCGAAAAAGAAGGCTCTCGATGAGGATTCTCTGAACCGAAAACTCAGCGAGGAAGAACTCGACACGACCCTGCCCGGAGTCGAGCCATGGACGGGGAGTTTTCATCCGATCAGTCTCGTCTTCAGGGAGATCATCGAGATCTTTCACGGAATGGGGTTTTCTGTAGAACAGGGACCTGAAGCCGAACTCGATTATTATAACTTCGAAGCACTTAACGTACCAAGAGATCATCCTGCCAGGGATATGCAGGACACGTTCTATCTTTCCGAAGATGTCGTCATGCGAACCCATACCTCACCTGTGCAGATCAGGGTGATGGAGAAGGTCCAGCCTCCCGTGAGGATAATCGTACCAGGGAGAGTTTTCCGTTGTGATTCACCAGACGCGTCTCATAGCCCTGTATTTCATCAGGTCGAGGGATTATACGTCGACGAAAACGTCACCTTTCCTCATCTCAAGGGCTGCCTCGATTCTTTTGCGAAGGGGATTTTCGGACAGGAGGTCAGAACGCGTTTCCGGCCGAGCTACTTCCCCTTTACGGAACCGAGCGCAGAAGTCGATATATCATGCATTTTTTGCGATGGATCCGGATGCAGGATTTGTAAGAATACCGGCTGGCTTGAGATACTAGGTGCGGGGATGGTCAATCCGGCTGTTTTCGAGGCCGTGGGTTACGATTCGGAATTTTATACCGGCTATGCCTTCGGGCTCGGTGTCGAAAGGATAGCCATGTTAAAATATGGTATCAATGACATTCGGACATTTTATGAGAATGACGTCCGGTTTCTCTCTCAATTTTGATGAAAGGGTTCTACCTTGAAGGTCAGTCTTAACTGGCTTAGTGATTACATCGACATACCTGCTGATTTCGAGAAACTGGCCGATCGTTTAACAATGCAGGGATTGGCGGTAGAGGGGATAGAGCACGTTGTGCCTGATATCCGTGGCATAGTCGTGTCTCGAGTTACCGAAGTCAGCAAACACCCTGACGCTGACAAGCTTGTCATCTGCCGGGTCGATACGGGGGAAGATGTGTCCGTTCAGGTCGTTTGTGGTGCTCCAAACGTCGTGAAGGGCGGCATTTATCCGTTCGCGCCAATTGGATCACGTTTGCCGGGAGGCGCGAAGATCAAAAAAGTGAGAATCCGCGGGGAGGAGTCAAACGGGATGCTTTGTTCCGGCAAGGAGCTGGAAATATCATCGGATGGCGACACGATCCTTGAACTGGATAAGACGCTGAAGGTTGGCTCTTCACTGGTGGATGAACTGGGTCTCGGAGATCACGTTTTCGATATCGAAGTGACAGCAAACAGGTTCGACCTCCTCTCACACATCGGTGTAGCGAGAGAGATTGGAGCCATAACAGGGTATCACCTGAGGTATCCCAGCAACGAAGTGAATGAGGGGGGCGAGGAGATTGAGACCCTGGCGGACGTGCATCTGGCCGATCCAGTTGGATGTCCCAGGTATATGGCAAGGGTTATCAGGGGAGTGAAGGTGGGGCCGTCACCCCTCTGGTTGTCCCGCCGGTTAGAGTCTGTTGGAATGAGATCGGTTAATAATGTCGTCGACGCGGCCAATTACGTCCTGATGGAGCTTGGCCATCCTCTGCACACCTTTGATTTGGATTTGCTGACGGATGGAAAGATAATTGTAAGGCGTGCCTCGAACGGAGAGAGGATCGTCAGCCTGGACGAGGAAGAAAGAATCCTTACCGAAGAAGATGTCGTGATTGCGGATCCCGACAAAGCGGTGGCCATCGCGGGGATTATGGGAAGTCTCGATACCGAGGTCACCGATGAGACGAAAGATATCTTGATAGAAGCCGCTCACTTCGATCCACTCAGCATTCGTAAGACTTCAAAAAGGCTTGGTTTGCCTTCTCAGGCTTCATACAGGTTCGAAAGGTGGGTTGATCCCAACTCTCTGCCCTTTGCCCTCGACAGGGTTACTGCATTGCTACAGGAAATTGCCGGTGGGACGATTATGGCGGGGTGGATCGACAGGTATCCAGAGGAGGTTAAGAAGGTCTCGATCAGCCTTCATCCTGAGCGTGTGGAAAAACTTCTTGGCATGAAGATCGGAACGGAACAGATGGTCGAGTATCTCGAGAGTATAGATCTCCCGGCAAGTGTGAAAGATGACTTCATCGATGTCGAGGTGCAGACTTTTCGTCAGGATTTGAAAAGAGAAGTCGATCTGATAGAGGAAATCGCACGTTTATTGGGATATAACAAGTTTGAGGTTCCTGCTG
Source organism: uncultured Gemmatimonadota bacterium (assembly GCA_964442125.1). Lineage (GTDB taxonomy): Bacteria > Gemmatimonadota > CAZMKB01 > CAZMKB01 > CAZNLH01 > CAYTWO01. The sequence goes on along the minus strand of CAYTWO010000006.1, from coordinate 29,597 downwards.
GATCGGGTTCGGAGGTTATTGCAGGAGTTGACTGGCAGTCCTGGAGGAGGGATCTGCTGAAGACCCACCTGGTTGCTCATGGGTTCCGTGAGGTCTATACGACCTCATTCCTGAGCGAGGATGAATTATCTCTGCTATTCCCGGAGTCGGATCGATCTGATATGTGGTGTCTCCTAAATCCGATCTCCAATGACGCTCGAGTCCTCAGGCGGTCTCTCCTACCCGGACTTCTCAGGGTGTTAAAACTAAATGTAAGCCGGAATAATTCCGACCTCAGGATTTTTGAGATGGGAACGGTATTCGGCCCGGCTGTTGAAGACAAGAAAGTCCCGCATGAGTCAATCAACCTTGCAGGATTGATGGTGGGGAAAAGAAACCCTGTTCACTGGAGGGATGGTTCTCCCGATCGTTGTGATTACTATGACATGAAAGGTGTTATGAGTACACTTCTGAGAGGGATGGGGTGCCATCGTGCGAAATATATAAAGACCCAAAGGGACTCATTTCATCCGGGAAAGCACGTCGCTATCGAGGTGGATGGGGAAGAGATTGGATCCTTTGGGGAACTGCATCCCTCACTTCTCAAGTCTTTTTACCTTGAGGATCCACCACTCCTCTTCGAGCTCGATGGGCATTTCTTCGATCGGATAGAGTGGAAACAACGGTTCGTCGAGATGTCTCCGTTCCCTTCCATCAAGCGAGACCTGTCGCTTCTCGTCCCAAAGGGGATTACTCATGCAGATCTGGAAGAAAGTTTTCGGCAGACCTGCGGTGATTTACTAGAAGACAACACCTTATATGACATATATCGGGGACCTCAGGTGCCGGACGACAAGAGTGCCTTGACCTTTGCACTTATCTTCAGGTCCAGGGATAAGACCCTCAAGGACGAGGAAGTCGATAGCATAATGGCGAAAGTTACCAAGGAGATAGAGAAAGAATTCAGTGTGACACTTAGGCCTGAAATTGATACTGAATGAGGTGTGGAACAGGAGGAGGAAAATTCCTGAGGAAACAGTAAGCAGAAGTAAACAACTTACCATCCTTGATCAATTAGAGCGGGAGGTCAGGCTTGTTCTGGACGAACTGATGCAGTCCAGGGAAGAGACGACCAGGCTGAGAACAAGGGTGAAAAGACTTGAGGAGGCTTTAGAGAAGAGACAGGGAGATGATGAGTTGAAGAGGCTGGAGGGAGAAAACCGTGAATTACGGGAAAAGATGGAAAGAATTACAATTAAAGCAAGAGAGGTGCTGAAAAAACTGGAGGTGATCGAGGAAGGGTGAACTGGCGAAAGATAGAGATCGGCCTGGCCAGTTAGGATCGATAGCACCGTTGGATTCAATTTGAAACGACCGCACACTCGAGGGAAAATGGACAGAGAAGCTGCAAAGAGCACAAAGGTGAATATTTTTGGAGAAGAGTTGGGAATCAAGAGTCAGGCCTCTCCAGAGTACACACGACAGGTGGCTGACTATGTGGACAAGGCGATGAAACAGGTGGGGAAAGTGACTAAGATCACGGATGTCCACAAGATCGCTATTCTGGCAGCGATGTCCATTACCGACGAATTTTTCCAGGCAAGGGATAGAGCCGGCAAGAAAGGTGAAAACTGGGAGGTTCGGATCAAGGAGGTCATTCTGGCTCTGCAAAAAAGTAGGGAGGGAGTGGGAAGTGGGGATGCTTGATAATTTCCCTTGTATTAAGGTGGAAAATCTGTTATACTGATAGTACAAAATCCCTGCTCTGTGCGTGGCGAAAAGAGTAATTTTGAGCCAACACTAACTGACCGGGAATCTATCTCCGTTGTTTGACTGCATGCCCGCGTAGACGGGAAGCGAGATGCCAACGGGATGATACCCACCCTATTGCGTCAGGTTCAAAAGATCTCTTTTCTCTCGCCGGGTGCGGGGATTTTTTATTAATCAGGATTTGAATTTGGAGAGAGATAAATGATCGGGAAATCCGTCTTTATTGTCTTAGTGCTTTTACTCTCGGGGGGTCTGTGTTTTTTACTTGGTTTTGTAATGAGGAAGAAAATCGCCGTGAAGGCCTTACGAGAAGCGGAAAGGGAAGCTGAAAAGACCCTTAAAGACGCTACGCGTGAGGGAGAAAACATAAAGAAGGCCGCTGCCCTTGAAATGAAGGAAAGCCTTTATAAGGCCAAGGTCAAATTCGAGGAAGAGGCCTCAGCAAAACGCAAAGAACTCGAAGAGATGGATTGGAAGTTCAAGGAACAGGAAGCGACCTTCAACAAAAAGTTCGATCTGATCGAGAAGAAGGAACGTGAAATACGGCGGAAAGGCGAGGAATTTATCGGCAGGGAAAAGGCATTGAAAGCAAAGGAGTCACGCCTGTCCCAGTTGATCCAGGAACAGAACCGGAAATTGGAAAGAATAGCGAGACTCAGTGCTGATGAAGCGAAACGGGAACTCATAGGCAATCTTGAAGAAGAAGCCAGACTGGAGGCATCCCAAACACTCAAGGAAATCAAAGAGAGAACAAAACGAATCGCTGAGAAGGAAGCCAAAAAGATTATCATCAACGCGATACAGAGATGCGCGGCAGACCAGGTTGTGGAATCGACGGTTTCGGTCGTCTCGCTGCCAAATGATGAAATGAAAGGTCGGATCATCGGGAGGGAGGGAAGGAACATCCGTTCCTTTGAAATGGCGACCGGTGTCAATGTAATTATTGACGATACGCCTGAAGCCGTTATCCTGTCGGCTTTCGACCCGATCCGCAGGGAAACCGCGAGGATTGCCCTCGAAAAACTCATTTCCGACGGGAGAATTCATCCAGGTCGAATCGAGGATGTCGTCGAAAAAGCCCGCAAGGAGATAGACGAAATCATTCAGCAAACCGGGGAAGAGGCCGTGTATGAGATCGGCATCCACGGACTCAATCCAGAGCTCATTTACCTCCTCGGGCGGCTGAAATACCGTACGAGCTATGGCCAGAACGTCCTCCAGCATTTGAAGGAATCAGCGATTATCGCGGGCCTGATGGCCACAGAGCTCCGTTTCGATGATAAACTCGCGAGGAGAGCCGCGGTCCTGCATGACATTGGCAAATCATTGACGCATGAGAGTGAAGGGACACATGTTCAGCTCGGTGTGGAATTGGTCAAAAAATACAAAGAGGACCCGGTTATTGTTAACGCGATAGATGCTCATCACGATGATACTGAACCAAAATCAGCCATCGCGGTCCTGGTTCAGGCCGCCGATGCCCTGTCCGGAGCCAGGCCAGGGGCGAGGCGTGAGACCTTTGAGACCTACATAAGGCGTCTGGAAAAGCTCGAGGAGCTTGCAGATTCATTTGATGGGGTCCAGAAGTCCTATGCCATACAGGCGGGAAGAGAGATTCGTGTAATCGTCGAACCAGGAGAGCTGGATGATGCGAACGCCGATCATCTTTCGAATGAAATCGCGAGAAAGATAGAGCGGGAGCTGGAATATCCCGGCCATATCAAAATCTCGGTTATCCGGGAGACCAGGTCTATAAATTACGCGAGGTGAGGAGAAGGAAAAATATTGAGGATATTATTCATTGGTGATATTATTGGTAGACCGGGTCGCCAGTTCCTGAAAGATATGCTCCCGGAATTCAGACAGAGCGAGGAGATCGATCTGTGTATAGCCAACGCTGAAAATGGATCGGGGGGATTTGGTCTGACGCCGGACACGGCAAAGGAACTTTTCACGGCGGGAATCGACGTTCTGACCTCAGGGAACCACATCTGGGATCGCAAGGTCATCATGCCCTTCCTCGACGACGAAGATCGGTTGTTGAGACCCTTGAATTACCCGCCAGGGAATCCGGGAAAAGGGGAGCTCCTTTTCCAAACGAGGAGTGGAGTAACTGTCGGCATCATCAACCTTCAGGGAAGGGCTTTCATGCAGGCTATCGATTGTCCCTTCAGAGCGGCTGAACATTCTCTCGACAGGCTAAAAAAAGAAACGAAGATTACTATTGTGGATTTTCATGCCGAGGCGACAGCTGAGAAGCTGGCGATGGGCTGGTTCCTTGCAGGAAGAGCTACCGGGGTGGTTGGCACCCACACTCATGTTCAGACGGCCGATGAAAGGATTCTCGAGGGAGGTACAGCATACATTACCGATGTTGGAATGACCGGATCTATCTCCGGAGTCATCGGGATGAGGAAAAAGGAAGCCATACAGAAGTTCATGACACAATTACCCAAACGTTTCGTACCCGTTTCGGGGGATGTCAGAATGATGGCAGTGATTATCGGGATCGATGAGAAAACTGGAGAAGCTGATTCTATCCAGCGGATCTCTCATGAATAATCATGTCGGGTGCAGACGCTTCGTGCAGCCTTCAACAATCCGGTAGAAATGGAGACCCGAACAATGGGAGCTCAAATCATTAAAGGTTCTGAGATTGCCGCCTCAATAAAGGAGGGATTAAAGGCGGACATCGAAGAGATGATCTCGGCAGATAATAAACCGGGCCTGGCATTTGTTCTGGTGGGGGACAACCCTTCATCGAAAGTCTACGTCAGGATGAAGAACAGGGCATGTGAAGAACTCGGCATACATTCGATTACCCATACCCTTCCCGGCGATACGAGGGAAGAGGATCTCCTGAAGCTCATTTCGGATCTCAATGGAGACCCGCTTGTGCACGGGATATTGGTTCAGTTACCCCTTCCAGGCCATATCGATGAAACGATTGTCATATCATCGATCGATCCGGTAAAAGATGTAGATGGTTTTCACCCCGTCAACATGGGAAGACTTGTAAAGGGCAGTTCTCTGCTCAAACCCTGTACTCCCTATGGGATACAGGTCTTGCTCGAGAAGATCGGTGTATCGGTTGGCGGAAAACATGTTGTGATCGTCGGTCGGAGCAATATCGTGGGCAAACCCCTGGCTAACCTCCTCCTGTTGAAGCAGGAAGGGGCAAATGCCACTGTAACGGTGTGCCACAGCGCGACACCGGATATTTCATATTTTACGCGCATGGCTGATATCCTGGTCGTGGCAATCGGCAAACCAGAGTTTGTGAGGGGCGAAATGGTCAAACCTGGTGTGATTGTTATTGATGTCGGGATCAACAGGGTCGACGATTCCTCCACGGAAAAAGGGTATAGACTGGTTGGAGATGTCGACTTCAATGAGGTCAAGGAAGTGGCCGCCGCAATAACCCCTGTACCGGGGGGGGTTGGACCGATGACGATAGCCATGTTGATGAAGAATACGGTTACTGCTGCAAGATTCTCACAGGAATTAAACTGATGTCAGGCAAACGAGGAGCGAAGATAAGATATGGCTGATGTAATTAGAAAACTCCACAGGTCCGTTGACGACAGGATGATCGGGGGTGTTTGCGGGGGAGTAGGGAAATTTTTCGGGATCGATTCAACTGTGATACGCCTCCTGTTCGTACTTTCGATTTTCATTGGTGGGGGCGGTATTTTTGTATATATCGTTGCCCTTTTTATTGTCCCACTCGAAGAAGTAAAAGAAGAGTCGAAGAAGACCTGAGATCCGGATGGGATTTGCCATGACAGGGGAGACTGAGAGCGCTATAGTCTACAAGGTGAGTGAACTTACCTTTCTAATTAAGGATATGCTCGAAAAGGAATATCCTTCGGTGTGGGTGGAGGGAGAAATATCCAATCTGGTCAGGGCTGCGTCGGGTCATCTCTATTTCTCGATCAAAGACGAAAAAGCTCAGCTCAACTCGGTGATGTTTCGTGGAGACAATTCCAGACTTGATTTCGAGCTCGAAGATGGAATGAAGGTCCTTGCCAGTGGAAGGGTATCGGTTTATCCCCCTTCCGGCCGTTATCAGCTGATAGTTTCCGAAATAAAACCACTCGGTTTAGGGCTTCTGTACCTGGAGTTCGAAAAGCTGAAGGGACGGTTGGCAGGAGAGGGACTTTTCGATGACTCCAGGAAAAAGGCGTTGCCTGAATTCCCACGAGTGATTGGAGTTGTTACGTCACCGAAAGGGGCTGCGGTGCGTGATATTATATCGATAATAGGCAGGAGGTATCCTCTGGCCGAGATTGTCCTGTACCCGGTGAGGGTTCAGGGTGAAGGAGCCTCAACAGAGATTGCCGGGGCAATCGAGACCATGAACCGGTGGGGGAAACCTGATCTCCTTATCGTAGGAAGGGGTGGTGGTTCACTTGAGGACCTGTGGGCCTTCAATGAAGAGGTCGTCGCACGGGCGATCGTTAATTCACAGTTGCCCGTCGTATCGGCAGTTGGTCATGAGATCGATTTCACCATATCCGACTTCGTCGCGGATCTTCGGGCACCAACACCATCCGCTGCCGCTGAACTCGTAGTTCCAGACATACGAAGGTTGCTATCCACACTGACCGCGATATCGGATAAGATGCGCAGAGAATTGACCATGGTCCTCGAAAGGATAGTAAAGCGCTTTGAATTTCTCTCGTCTCACCATGGCCTGAAAAGGGTCCCGTCGATGCTGGAGGGAGCGATGCAGGCCATCGACCAAAATCAGATGACAATGAGAAGAAACATGGTCTATCTCCTGAGCAGAATGGCCGGAAAGCTCGAGGAATTGTGTGGAAAGCTCGACATCTTGAGTCCTATTGCTACCATGGGACGAGGTTACTCTCTCACTTACAAACTTCCGGAAGGGATCATCGTACGTGACGCGGGTACCCTCCGTCGTGGAGATAAGATCAGGGTACGTCTTCACAGGGGTGAGATCAAAAGTGAAGTGATGGAGGTGGGTAAATAATGGCAAAAAAGGGAAAGAAACCGGATAAAAGTAGGGCTGGTTTCGAGGAGCAGTTGAAACGGCTCGAAGAGATCGTCGGTAAGCTCGAATCAGAAGAAGTGACGCTCGATAAAGCCCTGGATCTCTTCGAGGAAGGGACGGCAATCGTAAAATCGGCCCAGAGAAAGTTGAAAGAAAGTCAATTGAAGGTCCAAAAAATCCTGGGTGAGGAAGATGGCGATTTGATCCTCGAAGATTTTCTGATTGACACCGAGGGTAGCGAGGAAGATGGAAGGGGCTGATAGAAATATAACCTTCAAAAAGGTTGTTGGCAGGGAAGGGGAACGGTTGGAGGGGCTGATCGAAGAGTGCTTCTCAGGTGATGAAAATGCCGGGGATCCTGCCGGCAGGATGAGATATGTAATGACCTCCGGAGGAAAGCGTCTAAGGCCGATATTGTGCGTCAGTACCTACCGTTCGGTCGGAGGGAAGGAGGACTTCATCTATCCTTTCGCCCTGATCTGGGAGATACTCCACAATTTCTCTCTTGTCCACGATGATCTGCCGATTATGGACGACGATGCTTACCGGCGGGGAAAGCCGACCCTGCATGTATTGTACGGGACGAAAGCGGCTATTCTGACCGGATTTGATCTCCTCTGTTACTCTATTGAGTTTATGCTGGAAATGATTCGGGATTATGATCTTCCTGATTCCTTGGCGTTTTCCCTTATGAGCATTATAGATGATTCTTCCGGCTTCGGGGGAATGGTCGGGGGACAGATGATGGACCTGTACTGGGAAGGGAAAGAGTTTGATACTACTACGGTCGAAACGATTCACCACATGAAGACCGCTAAGATGATAGAGGGCTCGATTAGAATGGGTGCGGTATTGGGAGGTGTAAGGGGGGGAGAAGTAGACATGTTCGGGGAGTATGGCCTTCACCTCGGTCTTGCCTATCAGACCGCTGATGATCTGCTTGACCAGAGGTCGGATTTCAACAGGATGGGAAAGACCACTGGTCGTGATGCAATCAGGAAAAAGGCCACATTTCTGGCTCTCTTTGACGAGAAGAGATCGGAGAAAAGACTCAAGGAAGAGATCGAGAAAGCGAGGGATGCGCTCGATCGTACGGGGGTTTCAAACCTGGTTCTCGAACAGGTCCTGACATATACTCTTGACAGGGGGTTGGGTCATCAAACCGCCCGCCAAGGCTCTGCCAGTCAGTAAAACCTAATTTGAGAGAATCGCTCAACTTAGGTAAAAGGAAAACTCATGGGAGAACTTCTTGACAGAATAAAGGACCCGACAGACGTAAAGAGATTATCTATTGAGGAGCTCTTCTCACTTTGCGATGAACTCAGGGAGTATATTATCGCAGTGGTTTCAGAGACAGGAGGCCACCTTGCTCCCAGCCTGGGCGTCGTAGAACTGTCAGTGGTCCTCCATTATCTTTATAATATGCCCGATGACGTCATTATCTGGGATGTCGGGCATCAATCCTATGCTCATAAGATCTTGACCAACAGGAGGGAGGAATTCAAGACACTCCGGCAGCACGGGGGGATATCGGGTTTCCCCAGCCCTTTCGAAAGCAAGTACGACCCGTTCGGGACGGGTCACGCGAGCACCTCTATTTCTGCCACTCTCGGGTTTGCGGTGGCGAGGGATATGATGAACCGTCACGATAAAGTCGTTGCCGTGGTTGGGGATGGTGCCCTTACCGGGGGTCTGGCTTACGAGGGTTTGAATAACGCGGGTGCCTCGGGGACGGATATCACCGTCATCCTGAACGACAACAATATGTCGATCTCACCGAATGTCGGGGCTATATCGCGTTATTTGACGAACATCATAACAAATCCTGTCTATAACAGGATAAAGAGTGAAATTTGGAACTTGACCGGGAAATTCCCCTCCTTCGGGGAGAGTGTACGCGTATTGGCCAGGCGCCTGGAGGAGAGTCTGAAAAAGCTGATCACGCCAGGGATGTTGTTCGAGGACTTGGGTTTCAGGTATTTCGGACCAATTGACGGGCATAACTTAAGTGAGCTTCTTCGCACCATGAGGAGTGTCAGGGCCATTCCGGGACCTAACTTCGTGCATGTCCTCACAGTCAAGGGGAAGGGATTCCCACAGGCCGAAAAAGATTCGGCACAGTTCCACGGTGTCGGCTCATTTTGCAAGGTGACGGGAAAGAGCAATTCAAAACCGACCGGTGTGATGTATACGAAGGTAATGGGAGAAACACTGGTCGAGCTTGGTTCAGCTGATGAAAAGATAGTCGCCATCAGCGCGGCAATGCCCTCCGGGACCGGCCTGAACCTGTTCAAGGAGAAGTTCCCGGACAGGTTCTATGACGTTGGGATAGCCGAAGCTCATGCCGTGACGTTCGCCGCCGGATTGGCTGCATCTGGCCTGAAGCCTGTCGTAGGTATCTATTCAACCTTCCTTCAGAGAGCGTGTGACCAGTTGATACATGACGTCGGTCTCCAGTCGCTTCCCGTTGTCTTCGTCATAGACAGGAGCGGGCTTGTGGGAAAGGATGGACCTACGCATCATGGTGTCTTCGATCTTTCTTACCTCTCGATGATCCCGAACTTTATCGTCTCTTCTCCGAAAGATGAATCTGAGCTAAAAAACCTCCTCTTTACGGCAATTCGCTATGAGCAAGGTCCATTTGCCATACGGTATCCAAGGGACAAAGTCGTCAAGATAAAGGAAAGCATCACCCTCGACGAGATCCCTATCGGTTCATGGGAGAGCCTGATTTCCGGCGAGGACGTTGCCATCCTGGCGGTAGGTTCCATGGTTGAGCAGGCAATGGCGGCGAGTGAAACCTTGAAAACGGCCGGAATCAGTGCGGGAGTGATTAATTGCAGGTTCGTTAAACCGCTTGATAGAGAGCTCCTCAAAGACCTCGTAAACCACTATCATGGTCTCGTTACGGTAGAAGAAAACTCAAGCGTAAACGGGTTTGGTGCACAGATTGGAGCTGCCGTACAGGGGATTGGCGGTTTTAGCGGACAGGTCTTAAACATTGGACTCCCGGATCATTTTGTTCCGCACGGTCCACGAGCGAAGTTGCTCGATATTGTTGGCCTGACATCTGATCGTATTGCCGAGTCGGTGCTTGAGTTCATCAAGACTGGAATCGGGTAAGTCATAAAGTTATTTTCCACGGGTCCTGTCGGTGTACACCTTCGACTCGTTTCAACCGGTTGTTGACCTTTTTCGATGGGGGAAAACGACGGATGAGACTTGGAATCATTGCTAATTACAGCCAGAAAAAGATATCACGGGTAGTCGAGGAACTCCTCGAATGGTGTAACGTGAAGGGAGTCGATGTTGTAGTCGACAGCGAATTTTATCGTAGGTTGGGGGAGAGATACCCCACGTTCAGTTCGACTGATAAAATCGATGATGTCGATATGGTGGCCTCGCTTGGCGGTGATGGAACCCTTCTTTCTGTTGCGCGCAGGGTTGGGGATTCGGGGATACCGATATTCGGGGTCAACCTCGGCGGTCTGGGATTTCTCACGACCTTTTCACTCCCTGAGCTCTTTCCGAGTCTCGATAAAATACTCGAGGGTGATTTTTCAATCGAAGAAAGAATGGTACTCAAAGTAGAAGCGCGGTCCGAGGCAGGAGAGAAACGGGTTCTATACGGCTTGAACGATGTGGTCATCAGTAAGGGAGCCTTTTCAAGGATTATTGACCTGACCGTATTTGTACGTGATGAGGAAGTCGGAAGGTTCAAGGCAGACGGTATCATAACCTCGACACCCACAGGATCGACCGCTTATTCACTGTCGGCTGGAGGTCCCGTGATTTTCCCGACCATGAAAGTTATCCTGGTCACACCGATCTGCCCGCATACCCTTGCCGTCCGCCCATTCGTCATCCAGGATGACTGGCCCATCACGATCGATCTCGGAGGGCGAAGCAAAGATGTCATGTTGACCGTGGATGGCCAGGTTGGCGAGACGCTCAGGATTGGGAAGAGGGTCGTCATTTCACGCGGAGAGTACCAGATACGTCTTGTCAAGCCTTTTGGACGGAGTTTCTTCTCACTGCTGCAGAGCAAATTGAAGTGGGTTGCCCGGAAGGAAGAATCTTAGTGTTAAAGGCCCTTCATATCGAAAATTTTGCCATCCTGGACGATCTCGAGGTCGAGTTCAGAGAGGGATTAAATGTCCTGACCGGCGAGACGGGTACCGGGAAATCGATCGTCATAGATGCCATTTCGATACTTATGGGTGAGCGGGCTTCTACTAATAAGGTAAGGTCAGGTGCGGAGAAGGCGGTAATAGAGGGGTTATTCGAGCTGGATCGGATCAACGATGAACTTTTGTCAAAACTCACTGAGAGGGGTTATGACATTGCGGACGGCGAACTGGTCTTGAGAAGGGACATATATGCATCAGGGACAGGTCGTTGCTATTTTAACGGTCGTATGTCGAGTTCTTCGACCCTGGCCGAGATCGGGGAATTACTTTGCGATATTCACGGACAGCATCTCCATCAGACTCTCCTGAAAATCACAAAGCAGCTTGATCTCCTGGATGGCTACATTGGCGCTCACGATCTCAGAGCGGAAGTGGGGAGATATTTCAGGGAGCTAAAGGAAACTGAAAGGAGGCTCCATGGTGTCCATCAAGGGAGAGAGATCAGGGAGAGGAAAATCGGTGACCTGAAGTACTCGGTCGATGAGATCGATAAGGCCGATCTCAGTCCCGGAGAAGATGAAGTGTTGGAACAAGAGATACAGATCATGCAGAATTACCAGCGACTTCATTCTCTTTATGGCAGTGTCATCGACAGGCTGAGTCGTGAGGAGGGTTCGATCATCGAGTCACTCGGTGCCTCACTGTCAGATCTGGATGAGGCAACGCGGATCGATCCATCGCTGACGGAGGAGGTGGAACATGCGAAGAACTGCTATTTCCAGCTCGAAGGACTGTCGGGAAAGATGAGAGAGTACATTGAAAAGCTGGTCTATGATCCAGTCCGTTTCGATGAGCTCCTGGAGCGAAGAGAGCTTATACGCAGACTGAGAGCGAAGTATGGGACCTCGATCAATGATATCCTGGATTACCGGGAAAAGGCCTTTGTAGAGCTTGAATCTCTTTCAGACGATGACGTCAGGATAGAAGAACTGGAAACAAGACATGAAACACTGAAAAAAGAATTGGTCCAGAGAGCCGCAGAATTGTCCGATTTGAGGGCAAAAGGGTCAAGGAGACTGGAGCGTGAGGTTACAAGTGGTTTGAAAGAGCTGGGAATGGATAAGGCCACCTTCCGGATTGTTTTTGAAAAAGCTCCCGGTGGAGAGATCGACAGCCTGGGAGCGGAGAGAGCCTCTTTCCTGATAGCCACCAATCCAGGGGAAACAGAGAAGCCACTTTCCCAGGTCGTTTCAGGCGGGGAACTCTCCAGGATCATGCTGGCGCTGAGGGCGTTGCAGGCACAAAAGGATCATGTCCAGACCCTTATCTTTGATGAGGTCGATTCAGGGATAGGAGGACAGGTTGCTCATGCGGTTGGAGAGAGATTGCTTACGGTTTCCCAAAGACGACAGGTCTTTGTCATCACTCACCTCCCTCAGATAGCCGCCCGAGCTAACCATCACATCTCGGTCGAAAAATCCGTCGAGGGGGATCGAGCGAAAGTCAGGATAACCGAACTGGACAAAGAGGGCAGACTGAGAGAAATTATCAGGATGATGGGCGGGAATATGAAGAGCGAGGTTTCGCGGCAGCACGCCCATGAACTCTTAAATATCCCTAACTGACACGTTCAAGCGGCTCAGAACCACATAGGAAGATCGGATGAAGAGTGAACTGACAGCGTCGACTCGAATCGATAAGCTCAGAGTCTGGACGATCTCTAACTTCATGTCGATTTCGAGGATCCTTCTCATCCCGGTGATCTATCACTTCCTGAAGAAAGGTGGAAGCCGGAACGATTCGATCGCCTTGAGTTTCCTGATCCTCGCGGCAATCACGGATATTCTCGATGGACTCATTGCCAGAAGGAAGGGTGAGGAATCGAGCCTTGGCAAGATATTGGATCCCTTGGCGGATAAGATCTGTATTGCCGCAATGGTTATCATCCTGGTCGATTTAAGGGGATTCCCGATATGGCTCGTTTGTATTATTCTTTTTCGTGATATTTTAGTCCTTATGGGTGGGATGATATTGATCGGCAAGAGGAATATCGTTCTCTCCTCAAACAAGTGGGGCAAATTAACGACACATTTCATGGCTTTATTGATAATAGCCTACACAATCGAATGGTATTGGGTTATGCCTTACATAATTGCCGGCGGATTGTTTTTCCTCGTTGTTTCAACGACGAGTTATGGGATTACAATGTATCATCATCTCTATTCCCGACAACAGGAAGAAACGTTTTGGGAAAAAGTCTGATACCCTGTGTACTGATGATATGAACGACCCGGTATGATTGTTCAACCTAATTTGAGTGATTCTGTCGGGAAGAAATGTCCATTCAATTCGAGTGAAAGAATCGCTCAACTTAGGCTCAAGTAATCTGGAGTGTAGTATGCCCGAATTGAGGAAAGATCCAGTTGTCGGCAGATGGGTAATAATTTCTACAGATCGGGGGAAACGACCGTCTGATTTCGGGACGGTCGAGGAGAAAAAGATGGGGGGATTCTGCCCGTTTTGTCCTGGCAATGAAGACAAAACGCCCCCTGAAATTGTAGCGATACGGTCCAATGGAGCAAAACCCAACTCGCCGGACTGGTCTATAAGGGTTGTACCGAACAAGTATCCGGTCCTGCAGGTCGAAGGAGACCTGGACAAAAGGGGTGTAGGTCTTTATGATCGAATGAACGGTGTTGGAGCTCACGAGGTTATAATTGAGACCCCCGATCATCAGAGTGATCTTGTCGACCTCTCTGTCGATCAAATTTGCGAAATAATAAAGATCTTCAGGGAGAGGATTGCAGATCTCAGGAAAGACATGAGGTTCCAGCACATCCTCATATTCAAGAACCATGGCCAGGCAGCCGGGGCATCTCTCGAACACACGCATTGCCAGTTGATTGCCACACCAACCGTCCCCAAAAGGGTTATGGAGGAGCTCGAGGGATCTCAGAGGTATGATGCCTACAAGGAGCGCTGTATTTTCTGCGATATCATACACCAGGAATTGAACGATCAGGAACGCATCGTAAGTTTCAATGATCATTTCCTGTCTATGGAAGCTTACGCTTCGAGGTTCCCATTTGAGACATGGATCATCCCACGACAGCACAGTTATCAATTTGGCGAAATCACCGAGGAAGAAATTCAACCTCTGGCGTCGATTCTCAAGGATACCTTGAGAAGGATAAGCCTGTCTCTTAATTCACCACCGTACAACCTGATAATCCATTCTTCTCCGCTGGAGGATAGCGATTACTCTTTCTACCACTGGCATATCGAGATCATGCCCAAGTTGACGAAGGTTGCAGGTTTCGAATGGGGCTCCGGATTTTACATCAATCCGACACCTCCTGAAGAAGCTGCGATGTTTATGAGGGACCTCGATATCTGATCCCCTTGCCTGAAGGGTGACTTTGAAAGTGAAAGATAGACTCAAAATCATCTTTGTATCGTCTGAGGTAGTCCCGCTGGCAAAGACGGGAGGTCTTGCGGACGTGGCAGGGGCCCTTCCCCCCGCTTTGGCGGATTTGTGTCATGACGTTACGGTTATCCTTCCTGCCTATAGAGGGATCGACAGGGACAGGTATCCACTACTGTCAGAGCCGATCGTCCTGAAGATCCCTATAGGTGATACGGAAATGAGCGCGGGAGTTCTTAGATCCAATGCTATACCTGGTGTCACGGTCAGGTCGATCGATCAGCCCTATTTTTTCGACAGAAAAGGGATATATGATGCCGGTGGGATTGCGTACGCGGACAATGCTGAGAGGTTTGCATTTTTCTCGAAAGCGGTGATCGAACTCGTCAGACAGGATGAATACCCTCCGGACATCATTCACTGCAATGATTGGCAAACGGCCCTGATCCCCGTATTCCTTAAGTCGGTCTATGGCCGAGATCCATTTTTCAAAGATACACGTGTGGTCTTCACGGTCCACAATGTCGCGTACCAGGGAACGTTTCCGGCGGAAATTATTTCTAAAGTACATCTTCCCGATGAACTTATTGTTACCGAAGGTGGGCTGGAGTTCTATGGAAAGGTTTCCTTCCTCAAGGGCGGTATAGTCTTTTCTGACCTGATTACAACGGTCAGTCCAACGTACAGCAGGGAGATCCAGACCGAGGAATACGGGTTTGGCATGGAGGGAATATTGAGGAGCCGGTCATCGGATCTCAAGGGGGTCCTGAACGGCATCGACGTTATAGAGTGGAACCCCTCCATGGATACCAACCTGCCGGAGGGCATTCAAACGGGCTCACGGGTGGAGAAGGAGCGAGTGAAGAAGGCTTTGCTGACGGAATGCGGCCTGGCCTATCTGGAGGAAACCCCTGTCATTGGGATCGTGTCAAGACTTGCTGCGCAGAAGGGCTTCGACCTGATAGAGGAAGCTGCCGACGAGATGATGAAGGAGGAGATCAAGTTGGTCGTCCTTGGTATAGGAGAAGAGAGGTACGAGAACCTCTTCGAAAAACTTCGAAAGGATTACCCAGGAAAGGTATTTGTAAATTTCGCCTTCGACAACACACTTGCTCACATGATTTACGGAGGTAGCGATATTTTCATGATGCCTTCACACTATGAGCCGTGCGGCCTGGGACAGATGATTGCAATGCGGTACGGAACCGTGCCGGTCGCGCGAAAAACCGGAGGATTGGCAGACACCATTCAGGATGAAAATGGGAGGCGTAACGGATTCCTTTTTCGAGAGTATGAGGTTGACTCCTTCCTCAAGGCCTATGACAGGGCTCTAAAGACATTTCAACATAGTGAGGAGTGGTTGGAGATCATGAGGACAGGGATGGAAGGAGATTATTCGTGGAAATCCTCCGCTGGGAGGTATGTGGAGCTTTACAAGGAACTGCTGGCAGGTAAACCAATTCTTGAGGTGACCCCATGATATCAGATTCACACGATTCAATTCCCTGGATTTCGCTCGAAAAGGTTCAGGAGATATTCGAAGAGTTCAAGTCAACTCGCGTTTTGGTCCTCGGAGATGTCATGCTTGACGTGTATCTGAACGGATCCGTGGATCGTATTTCCCCGGAAGCCCCTGTTCCCGTGATGAGAGTGTCGAGTGAACGAGTCATGCTTGGCGGAGCGGCAAACGTGGCTGGCAACATCTCTGCGCTGGGGGGGCTTCCTGTCCTGGTAGGGGTTATCGGTGAAGATGAGGCGGGGATGGAGCTCAGGAAAAAGCTGAATGAAATGGGACCCGGTGCCGACGGCCTGGTCGTGGACAACTCCCGTCCCACGACAAGAAAGACAAGGGTCCTTGCCAGCAAGCAGCAGGTTGTCAGGGTCGATCGGGAGGCGAGTCATGACATAGATGGTCACGTGGTGGATGAACTCTTACGGGTCGTCGAAAAGGAAATCGTGTCCTCGGATGCGCTTCTTCTTCAAGATTACAACAAGGGTGTGCTCCCGCAAAATGTCATCAAATCGGTGATCTCCATGGCGAAGGAAGCGGGAAAAATTATAGCCGTGGATCCGAAATTTCACAATTTTTTCGAATATCAGGGAGTGACTCTTTTCAAACCGAATATCAGGGAGATGGAATACGCGTTCGGATCCATCGATGCAGACAGTCGAAATCTCGAGAAGATGATGGTGGGAATGAAGGAAAGGCTCGACAGTGAGATTGTCCTCCTGACCTGTGGAGAGGAAGGGATGTCATTTATCGATGAGGAGGGGAAATTCATCAGGATACCAGCGATCAGCCGCGAGGTTTATGATGTATCGGGGGCGGGAGATACGGTAATAAGTACCGTGACGCTTGCGTTGGCCTCCGGGAGAAAGATACTGGAAAGCTCTATCATCGCCAATTATGCCGCCAGCGTCGAGATCCAGAGAAGCGGCGTGAGCACGGTCAGTCAGGAGGAAGTAATCAGGGCGATGCAGAGACACGGTGCACTGTATGAGCGGTAACCTTAAAAAAGAAGTATCGGGTCTTCTGACGCTTCAGGAGGCGGCCGAATTGAGGAGAGAGGCCAGGAGAGAAGGAAAACGCCTGGTATTCACGAATGGATGTTTTGATGTAATCCATAGGGGGCATGTGGTGCTGCTCAGGCAGGCTTCCTGTCTTGGGGATTTCCTGATACTTGGACTCAACTCGGATCGATCGGTCAGACGCCTCAAGGGGGAAGGAAGGCCGTTCGTGTCGCAGGAAGACAGGGCTGAGATTCTGGCTTCTATCAGATGGGTCGACGGGATCGTTATCTTCGAGGAAGAAACACCGTATCAACTGATAGGTGAATTGAGACCGGATATCCTGGTAAAGGGAGGAGACTATGAGGCAGGAGATGTGGTGGGAAGGGATATCGTCGAGGGGGATGGTGGCAGGGTTGTTATCATCCCATTTCTCCCGGGCTATTCCACCTCCGATTTCATTCGCCTGGTCGTCCAAAAAGCTGGTCCTGCGGTGAGAGGTGAAGTGGACCACTGAGGAACGGGTTGTCGGTTGTTGCATGACAGGACACTAGCCTTTTTATCCAGGTAAAATATCAAGAGGTTAATCCCATTAATGAAAAAGCAGTCGAGACGCGTCGATGGTAGAGGTCCTTCCGAGCTGAGGAAGATCACGTTTGATCTGGGATACCTCGAAAAACCCTACAGCTCCTGCCTTGTGACGATGGGGAAGACAATCGTCCTTTGTACGGTCAACATAGTGGAGGAAGTGCCCCCGTTCCTGAGGGGAAAGAACTCCGGTTGGCTTACGGCAGAGTATGAAATGCTTCCGGGAAGCAGTCAAGCCAGGTCCATCAGGGAGAGAAACAGAATGATGACCTCGGGCAGGACCCTCGAGATCCAGCGCCTGATAGGCAGGTCGCTCAGGGCGGTTACCGATCTCAGTCTCCTGGGGATGAGAACAGTTTGGGTCGACTGTGACGTGCTTCAGTCAGATGGTGGGACAAGAAGCGCGTCGATAAACGGCGCCTCCGTTGCCCTCTGCCATGCCATGAATAAGATGAAAGAAGAGAAAATGATCAGGCAGTTGCCGATGAATGAACTCATTGGTGCCGTAAGCGTCGGAATTATCTCCGATTTCCCGCTCCTCGACCTCGCCTATGAAGAGGATTCCCGGGCAGATGTCGATTTCAACCTGGTCATGACCGAATCGGGGAGGTTCGTGGAGATACAGGGGACTGCCGAGGGGGAGGCCTTCAGTCGTGATGACCTGGATACGTTTCTGGAAATGGGTGAGAAGGGAATAAAGGAGATCGTAAGGATCCAGAGGGAAAGCTTGGATGCAGGCTGAAATGCCCCCCAGGATCGTCCTCGCTACCAGGAATCGGGACAAGGCGGTCGAGATCAGGGCTATTTTCGATGGATTTCCCGTTCCACTCTTCGGGTTGGAGGAATTCCCTTTGGCTCCCGAGGTGGAAGAGACAGGAAAGACACTCGAGGAGAACGCGCTCCTCAAGGCGAGGTCTGCCAGTGAATCGACTGGGTATTGGGCAATAGCCGATGATTCCGGACTCTTCGTAGAGGCACTGGACGGGAAGCCGGGTGTCCTCTCCTCACGTTTCGCCGGCGATGGTGCCACCTATTTCGACAACAATACCGAACTGTTAGGTCAGATGGAGGGAATACCATGGGAGGGGCGGGAAGCCAGTTTCGTCTGCGTGGTCGCGCTTGTATTCGAGGATGGGGGATTTGAACTCTTCCGGGGAGAAGTTGCGGGTATCATTACTACTGAAATAGAGGGAACGGAAGGTTTCGGCTATGATCCGGTCTTCTACTACCCGCCATCAGGAAAGACATTCGGAGAAATGAGCCGGTCGCTCAAAAACAGGATCAGCCATCGTTATCTCGCCTTTCGTGCGGCGAGAAAGTACCTGGAGGAAGCCTTTGATTGTTAAAGGATCATATCTAAAGAACATCTGCTTCTCATTGATCCTGATCGTCCTCTTATTTTCAACCCTCGAGTTACTCTGCCGATACCTGCTTGATTCCAAGGAACCGGCCCGTGAAACGGGGTTTGAATATACTGTCGATCCCGATACGCTCTGGCATATGGTTCCGACCCAGACCGATGCGCAACCGCACGTTGAGTTCGAATATGTCATAAATTCACATGGATTGAGGTGCCCGGATTTCCCCTTGAAGAAGCCTGGCGGCGAAAAGCGGATCCTGACGATTGGAGATTCCGTTACAATGGGGCATGGAGTAGCGGAAGGAGAGGCATATCCTCAACTTTTGCAGAAATATCTCGATGAGAGGCTCCCCGATGTCTCACTCAGGGTGATCAATGGAGGTGTGAACGCCTACTCGACGAGAGAGGAATTAATGTTCCTCCGGAAAAAAGGAATGACATATGAACCCGATGTTGTCATTGTTGGCTTTGTCCTTAATGATGTCTGGCAACTTGCCAGTCGGTACTATTTAAATCGATTTGGAAAGCGGATTACACAGAGTAGTCGATCGAACATTAGATGGATAGATATTCTCGAGCCAATCCACAGGTCGCACTTGGTCAGGTTTGTTTCGCCATATATCAGGACAATTATACTCAGGATCAAAAGTGGGAAAGGGGCAGAGGCTCGTCGAGAACAGGAGTACTCGCATTACAAAGATCTTCTGTATAGTGAAAAAGAGGTTATCGAGGAAGGTTGGATGGTAGGGGTAGAAGAGCTGGGTAAGATGGCTACACTCTTACATGACAATGGTGTTGAGATGGTCCTGGTGGTTTTCCCGGTACGATTGCAGCTTGAAGAGATACCAACTCCCGATAGGCCCCAGAGAAGGTTAAAGGAGTTCTGTGAGAATCATGGGGTTTTGTGTGTCGATCTCCTCCCATTGTTTCTTGCGAATAAGGATGCAGGTTTATTTATAGATCACGTGCATCTTACACCAGAGGGGTATACCCTGGCAGCGAGTGAGATTGGACGATGTTTAATAGAAAGCGGGTCTCTCCTCTCCCAACTTGGATCTTGAGCCGTTTGTGTCGCTATCTTGTCGATAGCCCGTGCTATCGATTTTTCCCTGCACTATTTCTTCTTCTACTATACCTACCAGGTGTCCTGCCGGGACATGAGACCGATATTTCGAAAAAATACGTAGGGGGATTGCTTCCCTCTCTGATTTGACTATATAGAATAAACGAAGGTAGGAATTCAATGCGGTATTTATTAAACAAAACCTGAGTCAACCCATATCTGAAGGAGTTTGAATCGTACTGGGCTGAGGAGAGCGAGTAAAAGGAGGATTAGAGTGACGCAGGAAACAAAGAAGTTTGAGGGCAAAATGACGATCGGTGATGCACTGCGCCTGCATCCGAGGGCTGGAGAGGTCTTTGCCGCTTTCCATCTCGGTGGCTGCTCTCATTGTGTCATCAATGAGCAGGAGACGATCGAAGAGGTCACGGCAGGATACGGTGTCGACAGCAATATGCTTGTCGAGGCGCTCAACAGCCTGATCGATAGCGAGTGAACGACTTTTCAACCGTGATTCGACGGGCAGACCGGGTATCTCCCCTTTGACCTATATCGACGATTTGCCTGTTTAATCCGGGAGGCTCCAGTATGGACTTTGACAGGTTCAAGTCGATTAACGATGAAATGCGGAATGTAGGCGTCATGGAGTCTCCCTCGACGGTGCGATCGTTCAAAAACGAGGCCTGCGGGGACGCTTACGTCATCTATCTCAGGATCGAGGAAGGTGTCATCGTGGACGCATCGTTCACGACCACCGGCTGTGGTTTTGGCCTGGCTGCACTTGCCCTTGCCACTGAGTGGATCAAGGGGAAGACCCTGGAACAGGCGGAAGCCTTACAAGCCGTAATGACCTCCTTCTCCGTCATTCCCGCAAGCCGATCGGAGATCAGCGCGTCGGGAATCTACCCGTGGTGCTTAAATCAATTAAATGGTGCCTGTCCCTATTTAACTGTCCCTATTTAACTAACTGCTGTGAATAATCTGCCTGATTGACGGAACAATTTTATTCTGTAACGGTATTTTATCCCCTGGAAATAGTAAAGGAGTTCGCTTATCTATGTTTTCCAGTGGATTTAGCGATCGAATCGCTCAACTTAGTGGGCCTGCTCGCATTTATGGTGACGTATCTCAAGAACCGTGGCCCGCTGCCGTGGGGGGTTTGGGGGGCCACGGCAGGCCCCCCGAGGGGTGACAGGTGCCGGAAGCGACCGGTTGGGAGCTTTCGGAACCGCCATAGGGGCAGTGCCCCTATGGAAGTGCTGCGTTTCACTCGATACGTCATCGAACTTACGAAACGCAGCACTTAGGTATAAGCAAATCAACCGATGGGAGAGAACAGAGCGAAGGAGGTTTAATCGAATCAATGGCTACGGACATTCAAGAAATCAACAAAAAGATCGAGAAAGAGAGCGCGTTTGTCGATGCCATCCTTCTGGAGATGGGGAAGGTCATTGTTGGTCAGAAGGAGATGGTCGAGCGGCTCCTGGTTGGTCTCCTGGCCAATGGGCATATTCTTCTGGAAGGAGTCCCGGGACTGGCAAAGACACTTGCCGTTCACTCGCTTGCCGCGACATTCCGGGCGAAATTCCAGCGCATCCAGTTCACACCCGACCTTCTGCCCGCAGATCTGATCGGAACGATGATCTACAATCACAGGGACGGTTCATTCCAGACCAGGAAAGGGCCGATCTTTGCCAACTTCATCCTGGCAGATGAGATCAACCGATCCCCGGCAAAGGTGCAGAGCGCCCTCCTGGAGTCTATGCAGGAACGTCAGGTGACGATCGGGGAGGAATCTTACCTGCTCCCCGATCCGTTTCTTGTCCTGGCCACGCAGAATCCGATCGAGCAGGAAGGGACCTATCCGCTCCCGGAGGCTCAGATCGACCGGTTCATGCTGAAGGTCAAGATCGATTATCCGAGCAAGGAAGAAGAGCTCGAGATACTCCGCCGGAACGTTGGCGGGGTGCCCGATCCGCCAAATCGTGTCGCGTCACCCGATGATATTATACGGGCTCGGGAAGTCGTCCAGGAGATATACATGGATGAAAAGATCGAGCGCTATATCCTCGACATCGTATTCGCCACCAGAGAACCGGCGAAGTACGGCCTCCCTGACCAAAAACAACTGATCAAATACGGCGCCTCACCGCGCGCGTCGATCAATCTGGCGCTTGGTGCAAAGGCCTTCGCGTTCATCAAACGTCGGGGGTACGTGATTCCGGAGGACGTCCGGGCAATATGCATGGATGTCTTGAGGCATCGCGTAGCTTTGACATATGAAGCGGAGGCCGAAGAGGTGACGCCTGAACAGCTCGTCCTCGATATCCTGAACAAGATCGAAGTCCCTTAAAAATGGACACACGTGAAATACTGAAAAAGGTCCGGATGGTGGAACTCAAGACCCGGGGGCTCGTAAATCAGGTCTTTTCCGGTGAGTACCACAGTGTCTTCAAGGGGATGGGGATCGATTTTTCGGAGGTACGGGAGTACCAGTACGGGGATGATGTCAGAAACATCGACTGGAAGGTTTCGGCGAGGTTCGACCAGCCCTACCTGAAGGTCTTCGAAGAGGAACGTGAACTGACCGTTATGCTCATCGTCGATTACAGCCGTTCCGGAGAATTCGGTACCGTTCGACAGTTCAAGAACGAAATAGCGACCGAGATATGCGCTGTGCTGGCGTTCTCGGCGATCAAGAACAACGACAAGGTTGGATTGATCCTCTTCACCGACCGGATCGAAAAATTCGTCCCGCCAAAAAAAGGAAGAGCGCATATCCTCCGCATAATCAGGGAGCTGGTCTCCTTCGAGCCGGAAGGAGTGGGAACGGATATCCGTGGTGCGCTCGAATACTTCAATCACGTCATAAACAAAAGATGTATCGCATTCCTCGTATCAGATTTCGTGGACTGGGGATATGACAAGATTATCGGAACCCTGAGCCGTAAACATGACCTGATTGCGGTCGAGGTTATCGATCCCAGGGAGGAGGAACTGCCGGAAGTGGGTCTGGTCAAACTGCGCGATGCGGAGAGCAGTGAAGAGCGGTGGGTCGACACCTGCAGTGAAAGCGTGAGGGAGAGTTTCCGGGAATTCTGGAATGAACACCGCAGGAAATACCGGAAGCTGCTGGTCCGGAACCGGATCGACAACATCACCATCCCGGTTGACAGGCCCTATATCAAGCCGATCATAGATTTTTTCCGTCTTCGAGAGCGCCGGCTTGGGTGAGAATTAAGGTATGGTTGCCATTACCGACAAGATCAGTCGAATCCTGAAAATATTTCTTGTTCGCATCGGCCCGCTTGGCCTGCTGGTTCTGCTGGTACACTCAACCGATGTCTCCTGCTTGTCAGGACCCGTTACCGCCAAGGCATCGATCGATACATCGGCCTACCTGATAGGTGACTGGATCGACGTGGAGGTGCGGCTCGAGCATCCGGAGGGGACATCGTTTACGTCTTTGACAGGGGACACACTCGGTCCTCTACTGGTCCTCAAGAGGGATCCCGTTCACAGGTTGTCGACAGAGGAATCGGTAGCGGGTTTCAGGATAGCTGCCTATGATACCGGTCAGGTAACCGTACCCCCCTTCAGGTTTATTTACTCCCTCCCGGGCGACTCCACTCTTAAGGAGATAGAGACCTCTCCAATCGACCTGGTGATCCATTCTATCCCTGTCGATACCACGCGCGATATCAAGGATATCAAGCAGCCGGTGAGTCTCGCATTGACCTGGAAGGAAATGGTGACACCGGTCGGCATTGTCATCGCGATAATTGTCGCTGCATGGTTGCTCTTCAGGTACCTGAAAGTGCGGGGGAGGAGAAAACGAACCCCTGTAGAAGTGATCGAGACAAGACCTCCTCATATCGTCGCGAAAGAGAGGTTGGACATCATAGAGGAGAAACGTTTGTGGCAACAGGGACTTATCAAGCCTTACCATTCAGAGGTCACGGAGGTCATTCGCGGATATCTCGATGGCCGGTACGGGATACAAGCGCTGGAACTGACCACAGATGAAATCCTGGATGATATAGAATCGATAGATATGCCTTCGGGGACGAGAAGTGATCTCGAATCGATGCTTAATCTGGCAGACCTGGTTAAATTCGCCAGATACAAGCCCTTGCCCGATGAGAACACCGATACTTTGAGGCTGGCATTTTCGGTTGTTGAAAATACGGCCGAGGTCGCAGATGAACGGGCGGATCAGGAAGATCAGGAGGTGAGGGTAAATGTTTCAGAATAACGTGACCTTTGCGAATCCCGAGTTTCTCTATCTCCTCCTGATCGTCCCGGTACTCGTATTCCGGTATATATGGCGTCATGACAGGGGGACGAGTGAATATCGATATCCCACACTTGCCCCTTTCCAGCACATCAGGAAGACCTGGCGTGAGCGCGGCCGTCATTTCACCTTTTCACTTCGCATGGTTGCCCTTTGCGTGCTCGTAATCGCCCTGGCCAGACCACAGTCTGTATCGATTGACGAAGAGATCACGACAGAGGGGATAGATATCGTGCTCCTTCTCGACGTATCCGGAAGCATGCTTGCCGAGGATTTCAAGCCCAATCGGATCGGTGCGGCCAAATCTGTAGCGGCGTCATTCGTCGACGGGAGGATCAGCGATCGGATCGGGCTCGTTGTCTTTGCGGGAGAAAGTTTCACTCAGTGCCCCCTGACCATGGATTACCGCGTACTTAAAGAGTTGCTGAGCGGGGTAAAAAGCGGCCTGCTCGAGGATGGTACCGCGATAGGAATGGCCATCGCCAACGGGGTGAACCGGCTCAAGGATAGCCAGGCTGAAAGTAAGGTGATGATCCTGCTTACAGATGGTGTCAACAACCGCGGTGAGATAGATCCGCTTACCGCCACACAGATTGCACGGAATTACGGCATAAAGATCTACACGGTGGGGGTGGGAACGATGGGAACGGCTCCGTATCCGGTACAAACCCCCTTTGGTACCCGGTATCAGAACGTCCCGGTGGAGGTAGATGAAGAGACGCTCAAAAAAGTAGCCGCAATGACGAGAGGCAGGTTCTACCGGGCGACCGATAACAGGAAGCTTGAAGCCATTTATGCCGAGATCGACGAGCTGGAGAAGACGGAGATGGAGGTACGTGTCTACAGGAAATACGCGGAGCTTTTCTATGGCTGGATCGGACTTGCCCTCTTCCTCGTGGTGCTGGAGTTTGGATTGTCGAATACGTTGTTCAGGAAAATACCATGAACCTGATATTCATTTCTGAGAGAGGTCCTCTGCGATGACGGAGATGATGCGTTTCGCTCATCCGGAATATCTCTACGCCTTGATGTCTCTGCCTCTTCTCGTGGTCTTCTACCTGCTTTTCCGGAGGTTGGAGAAGCGTGCCGTGAAACGATTGGGGAACCCGGATCTCCTCGGGCGACTTTCCCGGACGGCCAGCAGGTCAAAACCATTATGGAAGTTTGTGCTGCTAATCGCAGGCATGGTTATTCTCCTTATCGGCATGGCCAATCCCCAGATCGGAACAAGGCTGGAAGAGGTCAAGCTGGAGGGGGTAGATATCTTCATCGCGCTCGATGTTTCTAACAGCATGAAGGCCGAGGATATCAGGCCAAACAGGCTTGAAAAGGCCAGACTGGAGATCCGGAACCTTATCAAGCGTTTTTCCGGTGACCGGATCGGATTGATCATTTTTGCGGGTGAAGCGTACACCCAGTTCCCCCTTACGACAGACTACGCGGCTGCTGAACTATTTATAGATGCTGTCGATACGGATATCGTTCCCGTCCAGGGAACAGCGATCGGGAGAGCCATTGAGCAGGCAGAGAAATCATTTGATTTCGAGGAGTCGACAACCAAGGTGCTCATCATTATTACCGATGGCGAGAACACAGAAGGTGAAATATTCGAGACGGCCGAGGAGGCAAGCGGTAAGGGCATAATTATTTACGTGATTGGAATGGGGTCATCAGCTGGGGCTCCTATACCGATCTATGACGCAAGGGGCCAACGCGTGGATTTCAAGAGAGATAGAAAGGGTGAAGTTGTCATGAGTCGGCTCGATCGTCTATCTCTGGAAAAGATGGTCTCATACGGTAAGGGGAAGTATTTTCAGGGAACGACCACCCAGGATGAGTTAAACGAGATCTACGAAGATATCAATGTGCTCGAGAAACGTGAGTTCGGCACGAAGCAGTTTACTGACTACGAAAGCCGCTTTCAATATTTCGTTGCAGCCGGTCTGCTTCTCCTCCTTGTTGAGCTCCTGATTTCCGAGAGGCGAATTATGTGGATTGAAAAGTGGCTGAAGACGGAATAGAAACGGATCGTGTACAGGAAATAAACGGGGGCGGCATGTTGGAGACTATTATCGAGGTTCCGGGTAAAATCAGGACAAAGGGCATGCGCGATAAATCCTCAGGAATGAGGTTCCTGGCTATACCTCTATTGATGACCCTGTTGGTCACACCATGGAGCTCTCTTCTGGCACAGTCTGCCCGTTCCCTGATAAAGGAGGGGAACAGGGCATATGAGGAGGAAGATTTCACCGGAGCCGAGGTGCAATACCGCAAGGTCCTGGAGGTAGACAAAGACCTTGTGGAGGGGAGCTTCAACCTGGGGGACGCCCTTTACAGGCAGGGAAATTTCGATGGCTCGACCCGTACTTTCGAAAAGGCTGCTGCCGTCTCAAAAGACGATGAAATGGCTGCAAAGGCCTTTTTCAACGGTGGGAACGCCCTTTTCAAACAACAGATGTACGATCAGAGTATCCAGTCGTATATAGAATCACTGAAAATAAACCCTGACGACCTGGACGCAAAATATAACCTCCTCTATGCGATGAGAAAACGTGAAGAGATGGAAGATCAGCAGAGCAGACAGGATCAGCAGTCACAGGGCGAAGAAAAGGGAGATGACGAGCGGGGGCAGCAGGAGAGATCCCGGGATGAGGGTGATCAGGGTAGTGAAGAGGAGGGTGGGTCTTCGGGTCAGGGTGAGAAGGATGAGAGCGAACAGGGTACCGATGAAGGTCCTCCTGTTGAACCTGAAGATGAGCGGATATCCCGGTCAGAGGCGGAAAGGATCCTGCAGGCGCTGAGGGAAGACGAGAGAGAGGTTCAAAAAAAGCTCAGGGAAAAACCAGGAGGAAGGGTCCGAGTGGAGAAGGACTGGTAAAATGATCAGAATCCTCAGAAGCGCTGTTCTTGTTGGTTGCGCCTTTATAGCGACACAAGCCTATGCGCTGGCGGCTGAGGTCTCTTTTTCGGCTTCTGTCGATAAGACAAAACCGGCAGTTGGAGAGCGACTGAACCTGTCGTTCGTCCTGAAGAATGCAGGAATGGGCGGGGGGGAAGACCTGAGACTTCCAGACCTGAGCGACTTCTATGTCCTTTCCGGCCCTAACCAGTCATCGAGTTTCGAGTTCGTCAACGGCAGGATGTCGTCTTCGGTCACTTACAGTTATATCCTTCAGCCGAAATCGGAAGGGAATTACACGATCGGAAGCGCGTCGATAGTGGTTGATGGAAAAACTTATTCCTCTCGACCAATCCGGATCGATGTCCTTCAGTCAAAGCCGCCCCGGAAGCAGCAAAAAACGGAACGGTCGGGAACCGATGACCAGATAGCCGACAATATCTTTCTCGAGGCCTTTGTCGACAGGAAGAGGACTGTCCGGGGAGAGCAGATCACTCTGACATATAAGATATACACACGTTTTCGCTTAAATGACTACGCCATTCATAAGGCACCGACCCTCACGGGTTTCTGGAGTGAGGACCTTCAGTCGGGAGAGATCGTTGACGTCAAAGACGAAGTTGTTGACGGGAGGCAATTCACGACCGGCATAGTCCGGCAGATCGCCCTTTTCCCTACACAGACAGGTGAGCTCGTGATAAATCCGATGGAGCTCCAGGTACTGATCCAGGTAAAGCGCGGGGGGAGAAGAGACCCCTTCGAGTCTCTTTTCAAAGACCCCCTTTTCAGGGACCCGTTTGGGAGGACCGCAAAATACATTCTGAGGAGCAACCCCGTGACGGTCACCGTCGATCCTCTACCGGAGGGGGCTCCTGACGACTTCAAAGGGGCTGTCGGAAAATACCGCATGGACGTATCGATCGACAAATCACGGGTAAAGACGGGAGAGCCGGTCAGCCTCAAGGTGTCCATTTCCGGAGAGGGAAACATCAAGCTCCTCGAAGCACCTGAAATAGAGCTGCCTCCGGGGATAGAGAGCTATCCTCCCAAGGTAACGGACAAAATCGAACGTCGAGATACTACTGTATCAGGAACTAAGACATTCGAATATCTCCTGATTCCGAGAATACAGGGTAGTGTGCGTTTAGCTCCGATCCGTTACAGTTTCTTCGATCCATCGGTTGAAAAATATTCCGCTATCAAATCTTCATCATATGAATTTCAGGTAGAACCGTCGGCTTATGCGGCTGCTGGGGGCTCTGGAGAAATTTCACGTATGGATGTAGAGTTGTTGAGCAAGGATATCCGTTTTATCAAGCTAACGGATCTCGATCTGAAACGGCGAGGAGATTATCTCTTCAACCACCCGTTGTTCATTACCCTGGTCATTTTCCCCTTTCTGGGGTTTATCGGTGTACTGATTTACGGTAAAAGGGTGAAGCGATCGAGGGGAAACATAGCCCTCTTCAGGAAAAGGCGGGCCTCGAAGAATGCGCAAAGGGGATTTAAAGAGGTTCGTCGTGTAATACAGGCCGATCAGACAGAGGAGTTTTACGGGAAGCTCTCCCAGGTGATGTGGAGTTATATCGGAGACATGTTAAATATCGAACCGGGAGAATATTCCCTCGATAAAACAAAGGCATTTCTCACCGGACAAGGTATCTCAACGGAGATAGTCGATCTGCTTCATGAGATACTCGAGACATGTTCGATGGCGAGTTATTCTCCGGGAAGCGCGGATAAGGCCGCGATGGAAGAGATATTTGGAAAGGGAAAAGACGTTGTGAATAAACTGGACAGGGAGTTGCAATGAAGGCAATACTGGTCTTGTCTTTTCTCCTGCTGAACGTATTTCCCTTATTACCAACGCAGTCGCTGGATGAAGCTGAAAGTGCCTTTCGGGAAGGGAATACATCCTTCCAGCAGGGGAATTATGGCGATGCAATCCGGGTATTCCAGCGATTGATAGGTGACGGGTATGTGTCTGGTCCCCTCTTCTATAACCTCGGGAACGCTTATTACCGTCAGGGGGATATCGCCCGGGCTATTCTGAATTACGAAAGGGCGCTTCGATGGTTACCTGACGATGAGGATGTCGCTCATAACCTGGATGTGGCGAGGTTGATGGCGGTCGACAGGATAGAGCCTGTTCCGAGCCTGATAATAAAGAGATACTGGGAAATCCTGGTCGATTCGCTTTCGGTCTCGATCATGATAGTCCTGGCATATATTGGATACCTGGTAATGCTGGCTTCCATTCTCTTTTTTACTCTCAAGAGCGGCTTCAGGACCAGGCGTTACAGCCTCTTGTCCGGAACCGGCGCATCGATAGTCGTTGCCCTTCTGGTCGTCCTCGTTATCGCCAGGACCTCCAGGCTGTCGAGTCAGTCCTATGGTATAGTAATCTCCGAAGTAGTAGAGGTGAAGAACTCCCCTGATCGTGAGGGACCTGACACCTTCCTGCTCCATGGAGGGACGAAAGTGCAGATAACTGACAGAGTAGGGGAGTGGATTCAAATTCGCCTGGATGACGGTAAGGTCGGGTGGATGACGGAGGAGGGAATGGAA
>CAYTWO010000005.1:18795-44538 GCA_964442125.1 uncultured Gemmatimonadota bacterium | reverse complement strand
GTTAGCGCGCAAGAGATGCGTGCAGTTCGAGTGAGAGAATCGCTCAAATTAGGTTACGGATTCCTGGACAGAATATCCCCCACGCATCATAAAATAGAGTTGATGATGGTCAATCCCGGGTGAGACATTGCCCTGTTATTGAACGACCTGTTCTACGACGATCGAGGTCATTCCCACATGAGCTGCCTGGATCCACACCCGGCGCCCCGTTGCGTAAGGACTGATCGGATGTTCCAGGATCGCCATGCCGGATATGTCCGCGACAGCCGAGCCTATGACGTGCGGTTGGGAAATACCTATGATGACACCCAGAGGATCGATAGGTACTTCACCTTCACCCGAAGCACTATAGGCGAAGTGGACCGTAGCTCCCGGTGTCGCTCCGGAGGCGATAAGACGGGCCGTCTGTCCGCCGACAAGGTTCGTGACCGTGAGATCAAATGGTGCACATATACCCTGCGGGCTCGCCAGTGCAGCAACGAGGTTGCTGTTGTGAATGGCTGTACCGCTATTTGCACCGCCACTATTGGTACAACCGCCATGGGTGTGAATGCCGATGGCCTCACTATCATCCTCGTTGAATACCACAGACCCGGAGTTGCCGCCCGTGGTGTCGGTTCGATATTGTACTCTGGTGCCCGATAGGTCCCAGTATGGGCCCGTGTGGGTCTTTTGAACCTGGTTCCATTCCCGAGGAATGGGATACGATACGGTACCGTACCCTGTGATCCGGATCGTCTGATCATTGACGGGTGGTGCCTCTTCGGCCAGCGTGTAATACTCACCGCCAGCCATAAACGCGGTCAACCCGGTCTCGGTGTTGGGGAAGCAGCCGAAGTAAGCCCAGTCGAATCCCATGCCGCCGCTCTGGTACTGATGGGAATCTCCATCGGCGGCGTACTGATCTTCGGGTCCGGGATGAACGAGTGTGCCGTTGCTCAGTGAGAGCGGGACATTGAACTCGACAACGTCCGCCCCGCCCGCGCAGTGACCCGCGGTAAGAAACTGATGGTGCGCGTCATCTATGATGAAGCCGGAGCAACCGATTGGCATTACGCGACCGTCTCGTTGTGAATAGGATAGAATCCGGTCGTCTGTCGGACCGCAGATCGTGTCATTGGGCCCGATACCCGGGAGACCCGCTGTGGCGTTTGAAATGACGACGCGATTCCCTTGTGCTCCTGGCAATGCTATGAGCTCAACGAGGAGCTCATCACCGTTGAAGTAAGCCGTCGAGTTCTGCCACTGTTCACAGGTCGTCGAGTTGAGGTGTTGAACGGCTGAATCGAGCATGGACGTGATCCGTATCACGGAACTCTCAAGATGTGCAGGGTTATTCGCAAGCATGACGGTTTCGAAATGGAGTCGCAGCCATGTCGCCTCAGGCACGTCAACAAAGGTCGACCAGACGACCTGAGCCTCTTTCCCACCGTTGATGAGAATCCCGGAATCGATATTAAGTTCCACCTCGAGACTGGGGGGCGGCTGCGCTTGTGACCAGATCGTCGATGCCGCCAGTATTACAGCGAAGAGACCGATGATCGCAACTGAAGCGATTCGGTGTAGGGCTCCCTTATCACTCATTCTTCCCAAGATCTCCACGTTTTCCTCCTTTGATAGACCTCCGTCTATCTCGAAATTGCCGGTGAACAGGGGTTTTCGGTCGACGAGGGGTGCAAGCGATCGCAGACCCCTCTCGGGATGAGCTTACACATCGCAAGGATGACCAACCAAAATGAGGACACACTTGAATGGGTTTATCGTAAACTCAGGATAATAAAAAAAGAACCCGGAGGCAGCTCACTACCCTTTTGGAGATGATATCACAGGAGTGTCGCTTTTGTCAAGTGAAATTATATGAGGTTGTCAATTATATGTTGTGGAGTTTCCCCAATTTCTCTAATTGACACACACTGAAACATGCACCTTTTGAAGCTCCTCCCGGAAAAGACAGGAGTACATTCGAAATCCCGATTCCCGACTCGTTTCACTCGCGGGAATGACCTATAAGGAAGGACATTGCGCACTTCCCAAGGTCATTCCGGCTTGTCCGGAATCGGTCACAACGGACACATTCAAGATTCCCGACGCGCTGATCTACAATCAGCTTGCGGGAATCAATCTTACGCTTATTGTCATGTTTCAGTGCTCCCTCCAATTTCACATCACGTTTTCATTAGGTATCATTCAAACAGGGACTCAGGACGCCTTAACTGGAAATAACGGGCAAACTCCAGATCTGAAAGACTCCAGTCGATTCTACTTTTGACAAGATCTGGAAGTGGTGTTAAATTACAAAACTCCGACCCTATATCTGATCTCAATAATTCATGGTCCTGTAAGGGTGCTAAATCGTGAATAAGAAGAAAGCGGATGACCTGACACCGGTATACTGGGAATCGGGTCTAGAGATCGACCCCGTCTTCACGCCCTTAGAACTCGAGGCCAGCGGTGGTAGTGAAGAAATCGGCCAGCCCGGTGAGTATCCCTATACCCGCGGTATTCACCCCCACATGTACCGCAAACGTCCCTGGACCATGAGGCAATACTCGGGGTTCGGCACGGCCGCGGAGACCCATCAACGGTTCCTATACCTGATAGAGCACGGCCAGACCGGACTGAACGTGGCCTTCGATCTCCCGACGCAGTGCGGTTTCGACTCAGATGACCCAATTGCCGAGGGTGAAGTGGGCCGTGTCGGGATGGCCGTCGATACCCTGGCGGACATGGAGGAGGCATTTGCCGACATCGATCTGAACAAGATTACGGTCTCACTGACCATTAACGGCGCGGCAACCGCTATAATGGCCATGTACTTTACCATGGCCCGCAAGCGAGGTTTCGATCTCACAGAGCTGCGCGGCACTGCCCAGAACGACATCCTCAAGGAGTTTATAGGCAGGGGTACCTGGATCTTCCCGGTCGAGCCCTCGATCAAGCTCACAGGCGACACGATCGAGTTCTGCGCCCTGCACGCACCAAAATACAGCCCGGTGAGTATATGCGGGTATCACATCCGGGAGTCGGGAGCGAGCCCCGCACAGGAGATAGCGTACGGGTTGCTTATCGCGCGGGCTTATATAGATCATGTACTCGAGCGGGGACTCGACATCGATTATTTCGCCCGCGGGCTATCCTTCAATTTCAACATACATGGCAACCTCTGGGAGCAGGTGGCAAAGTTCCGGGCAGGACGGCGACTCTGGGCTCGTATCCTGAAGGAGGAGTACGGAGCTAAACACCCTAGATCGATGCAACTGCGGATGATAGCCGGTGGAGGGGGAAGCGGCCTGACCATCCAGCAGCCTGAGAACAACATAGTTCGCGGTGCATATTACGCCCTGGCCAGTGCACTCTCCGGTACACAGACGATGGCACTCTGCTCTTATGACGAGGCCTATACCATCCCCAGCGAACACGCGGCCCGTATATCCCTTAGAACGATGCAGATCCTGATGAACGAGGTTGGCCTTTGCGATACCGTCGATCCGCTTGCAGGCTCCTATTTCATAGAGACCATGACGAACCGTATGGAGAAACTCATCGTAGAGATTATGGATAAGGTCGAGGTCGAAGGCGGGATAGTCAGGGCTGTCGCCGAAGGGAGGATACAGGCCGAGGTGAACCGTCGTGCGTTCGAGCGCGAACGACGTCTGCAGAGCGGCGATATCAGGAGAGTGGGGGTAAACTGCTTCGTGGAAGAAGAGGAAGAGCGCCCGGTGGCTTTTCACCCTTACCGGGAAGAGGAAGCCACCCGGCAGATCGATCGTCTTCACCGCATTCGACGGGATCGGGATGGCCAGGTGCTGAGTAAAGCACTCGATAAGCTGAGTGCGGACACACTGGAAGGGCGAAACGTAATGCCGGCTGTGATGGATGCCGTGGAGTGCTACGCGACCGTGGGTGAGATCTGCGGTGTTCTCAAGGAGGTCTTCGGGACGTACGACGAGCCGGTCAGATTTTAAAGGCATAGGGTAGAATAGCCTTACACCATGCTCGATTTCGACAGGCCGGAATGATCTCCCTCTCCGTCATTCCCGTAAGTGTTGCGAAGCAACACGCGTCGGGAATCGGGTGATATTGGCGAGCGCCCACGGCTAGGCATTTTCCGGACAGGCCGGAATGACCATGAATGGTACTATAGGCGCATTACCCAATCGTTTACGAACCTTACAAAGACATCAATACAACCCGGATATGATCCGACCAGGATCTGACATCATGAGTATCAGAAAAGCACGTATCGTGGTCAGCGTCGAACAAGCCCTCTCCATGTCCTACGCAACCCAACGGATGGTACAACTCGGATGGCGGGTCATTCGACTCGAGGGAACACCAAGACCCGGTCAGCTCTCCAGTGGGGATCCGAATCGTTACATCGGACGGGCGGTAGCGGGTGAGGATCGTCACAGCTATTACATTGCCCCCAACGTGGGCAAGGAGGCGATCGCGATCGACCTGAAGGATCCCGATGGGCAGGCCTTACTCAAGCGTCTGATCCGTGAACTCCCCGTCGACATATTCTGTACCAACACCCTTCCGGCCCGGCATCGTCATCTCGGTATAGACTACGAAACGCTCCGCAGGGATCGACCGGAGCTGATATGGTGTGGTATCTCGGCCCTGGGCTTGTCACACCCCGATGTACCCGGATACGATCCGATGATCCAGGCCCTCTGCGGATTCATGGACATAACCGGTCACCCCGACGGTCCTCCCCTTCAATGCGGACCGCCATTGATCGACCTTAAAGCAGGCGATGAGGCCTATTCTCAGGTCCTCCTATCCCTCCTCGAACTCTCCGAGACCGGCCAAGGGCGCCAGATAGACATCTCAATGGCTCACGCTGCAGTCTCATGGCTGCAGACCTTCCTGCCAATGCTCGACATGGGAAGTCCGGCTTCCGAGCTTCGACGGGCTGGAAACGAGCATCGCCAGTTTATCCCGGTCAATGCGTACCCGACGAGTGACGGGTTCATCTATATAGCGATCGGAAGTGATGTACAATGGGGTCGCCTGGTCGCGGAACAGCAGTTCGCGCCACTGGATAAGGAAGACTACTCCACGAACGAGGGACGGCGAGCCGGCAAAGAGGAACTGCACCAGGCGATCGCCTGTATCACCAGGACCCGGAGCACGGCCGAATTGACCGAAACGCTCAAGAGCGCGGCGGTGCCTCACGCGCCGATCACACCGATCGAGGGAGTCATGGATCTTCCCTTTATCGAGCCCACGCTGCTCGAGACCAGAGCACCCGATGGGAAACGGATACGCCTGCCGTCACCCGCTGTCACAACGCCCTACCTCGAGGAGCGGGCAGGGAGCCTTCCCTTTGCCCCTGCTTATGGTGAGGATACCGACTCGGTTCTGTCGGAGATCGGTCTGGGCACTTCAGAAATCAGTGATCTTCGTAATCGGGGAATCGTGGCGTGAAAATTACCGCTTATCATAAACCGTCTTCTCTGGCCGAGGCATGCCGCCTCAAGGCCGAGTTCCCGGATTCTCGTTTCATCGCCGGCGGTGTCGACCTGATGGTTCGGATCCGATCGGGGCAGGAGCATCCTCCCGTCCTGATCTCGCTCCGAGGGATCAAAGAACTCAAAGGGATAGAACTGGGGGAAATGACCCGGATCGGATCGATGACGACGATCAGTGAGATCCTCTCTCACCCGAGACTCGGTGTGGTCTACCCGGTACTGCTCGACGCGGTCATACCGTTCGGCAGCATGCAGATCCGCAATCTGGCCACCATTGGTGGAAATATCTGCAACGCCTCCCCCTGTGCGGATATGCCACCGGGATTACTGGTGCTGGACGCCATGTTGTGTGTGGAAGGCCCGGGCGGGCGACGGGAGGTGTTACTTGAAGACTTTTTCCTGGGTCCGGGACAGACATGTCTGGCGCCGGAGGAGGTGCTCACGTCGATCGTGTTCGAAAGGCCATCGCCTAAATCGAGAGCCGTTTATCTCAGGAATAGTCGGGTGCGCATGGATCTTGCCCGCGTGAGCGTGGCCTCCCTGCTGGAAATGGATGGAGAAAGATGCATCCGAGCACGGGTTGCGGCAGGCGCGGTTGCGCCTCGACCACTCAGACTGCACACAGTGGAGGAGGCACTCGAAGGTCAACGAATCGAGGATGGCCTGCTCACACGAGCGCGCAAACTTGCAGAACAGGAAGTGTCGCCGATTACCGACATACGAACCAGCGCTGAGTATCGCAGACACATGACGGGTGTGCTGTTTCAACGCGCGATCAAATCACTGCTCGACGGGAGGGATGGTGGGCGTTGAACTGACTCTGTCCGTGAACGGCACACTCACCGAACTGAGGATTGAACCCGGTGATCGCCTGATAGACGTGCTTCGAGGTCCCCTGGGATTGACAGGAACGAAGGAAGGCTGCGGGAACGGTGAATGTGGTGCCTGTACGGTGCTTGTAGACGGGCAGGCGATCAACGCGTGTCTATATCCGGCTGTTGAGACCGAGGGAAAAGAGGTTACGACCATAGAGGGATTATTGGGACCCGGGGGACGACTCTCGAGGGTGCAACAGGCCTTCGTCGATCATGGGGGGATCCAGTGCGGGTTCTGTAGTCCAGGCATGATCATGGCGGCCACGGCGTTACTCGATTCAAATCCGTCGCCGAGCGATGAAGAGATTCGCAATGCCCTCGTCGGGAATCTCTGCCGGTGTACAGGATATATACAGATCATCTCCTCTGTAAGGGCCGCCGCGGCTATGCAACGGGAAGATTTAGAGAAACATCATGATGAGTGAATATCGATATATAGGACTAGAGCACAACCGACCGGATGCCGCCGATAAGGCGTCAGGGCGTGCCCAGTACGTCCACGACCTGACGCGATCTGGGATGCTCTACGGGAAGATCAAGTTCAGTGAACACGCTCATGCCCGTATCCGCGAAATTGACACCTCTCGCGCGGAGCGCCTGCCGGGTGTGCGTGCGGTCATAACTGCTTTCAACACACCCGAGGTCCGCATCGGCTTCCTGCGGGATAACTTCGCGCTCAAAAGAGACAAGGTACGTCAATATCGGGATGAAGTTGCTGCTGTGGCTGCCATCGATCAGGACATCGCCGCCGAAGCAGTGGACCTCATCAAGGTCGAGTACGAACCCCTGCCGGGCGTCTTCGATCCTGAAGATGCGCTAGAAGAAGGTGCTCCACTGGTTCATGAGCATGACGGGAGTGGAAAACCACTGACAAGCAATCTGCTGGATCTCTCCTTTCATCACGAATCTGGCGACCTCGCTGCTGCCGAGAGCTCCTCACAGCATATCGCCGAAGGGGAGTTCTCTACCCAGCTCATCCAGCAGTGCTGTATGGGCACTGCTGGCTGCATAGCCGAGTTCGATCTGAACCATAACCTGACGATCTGGGCCAAGACCCAGATTCCCTTTTTGGCACAGCGCGACTTCAACACCGCCCTCGAGGCTATAGGGCTCAAGGGAAAAAACAGTCGGGTGATCGTACCGAGCCTCGGTGGGGGATTTGGCACCGGATTGGATACCCACGCATACGAATATATCGCGATTCTGCTCGCCTACGAGACCAACCGGCCCGTGAAGATCCTTTACACGCGTGAAGAAGAGTTCGCTAACCTCTCGCCACGGCAATCCACGCGCATAAGCGTGGTCCAGGGATGTGATGCCGATGGCCGCCTGACATTTCGTCGATTGGAGGTACTTCAAGATAATGGAGCATACACTTCATGGGGAGCGACCTACCCGTCTGTCATGTTGCTGCCAGCCACATCGCTTTATCGCGTTCCAAACGTCTACTTCAATGCCCGTCTGGTTTACACCAACAACACTTTCTGCCAGGCGATGAGAGGTTACGGCAATCCTGAAGCGACCTGGCCCATCGAGAGCACGATCGATGAACTGGCCGAAGAAGCCGGCATCGATCCGTTCGAGTTCAGAATGATCAATCGCAACCAGCCCAGGGAGATCACGCCCATGGGACTCAAAGTGGGCACGTGCGGGATGCGCGAGTGCCTGGAAGAGACGGCAAAACGGCTCGACTGGAAGGGCAGGAGAGGCCCCAAACGGCAAAAGCGCAGAGGCGTTGGAATGGCGTCCCTCATGCACGTAGGCGGATCGGGAAGGATCTATCGGTCCGATGGAGGCGGAGTTATTCTCAAACTGGATGATTTTGGCAACGTCAACGTCTCCTGCGGTGGAGTTGAGATGGGGCAGGGGTTGCACTCGGCTCTCAGCCTGACCGTGGCAGAGGCGCTCGGTATACCGCCAGAGAGGGTAACGGTCAATCAGACAGACACCAGCACCTGTCCATGGGACGTGGGAACCCATGCGAGTCGAGGTGCCTTTATCTCCTGTAACGCGGCGCTCATGGCGGCGGAGAAGATCAAGAAGAAGATTTTTGCCGAGGCAGAGGTACTCTTCCCACTGGAAGTCGAGAGGAATCTCAAGCGTTATATCCGCTCCCATGCAGATTACCAGCCACCGGATTTCGATGTGTCAAAGGCGGTGCGGGCAGATCGATTCGAGCTGCGCGACGGCTGCCTGTACCTCCGTGGATCCCCTCCCGAACCGTGGCTGCGGGTCGAGCTGGGCCGGATGCTTCGTGCATTGCATTTCCGAGGGAGGGAAGGGGAGATGCTCACGGCAGAGGCCTTCTATGAACCCAACAGCGAGCTCCCCGACTGGAAGACCGGGAGGGGGAACTTATCGGCCGCTTACGCTTACGGGGTGCAGGGCGTTGAGGTCGAGGTAGACGAGGAAACGGGCGAAGTGCGGATTCTCCGCATGGTGGCGATCCATGACGTGGGAAGGGTTCTCAACCGACAGACGCTTGCTGGGCAGATCTACGGAGCACTGGCACAGGGGATTGGATACGCCCTTTATGAGGAATTACGGTCCGAAGATGGACGGATACGCAATCCTAGCTTCCGGGACTACAAGATACCCACGATCCATGAGATGGGATTCCCCATAGAGATCGATTTCATCGAGACCGATGACCCGGAAGGGCCGTTCGGAGCTAAGGGTGTCGGGGAGCCCGGTCTGGTGCCAACCGCCCCCGCCATTGCCAACGCTATCTACGACGCGGTCGGCATCCGCATTCGCGACCTGCCAATCACACCCGAGAAGATCCTGACCGCCCTGAAAGAAAAAACGAATAAGACTTGAACAATAACCCGTCCCTGAAGCTTCGCTCTGAATTCAGGGGGGAATGCCTGGGCCGGCGGATAAGATTCTAGTCTCTATTTTACCTAATTTGAGCGAATCGCTCAAATTAGGTTTTATACACCTTACCCGAGCGGTAATACACCTTCATTCAATTACAAAGCCACCTTTTCCGTGACTTGTCTTGCCCGAATGACTCCAACCGCATCGAAACAGACCACTATGGCCAGTCCAAGCAGGATGATGGAGACGATACCGAGGAGATACTTGGGCGAATCTCCGAGAAGGAACGCTCCCGCCTGCCATACAAGGGCGGCAATGGTTGTCACTATCATAAAGACGGCCGGTACTAGAGTATAGACCTTGGGCCTGCCCCTCGCCACGAGATAGCAGGAAAGTACCAGGAGTGTAATGGCTGCCACGAGCTGGTTTGAAGCCCCGAAGATGGGCCATAAACGTCTCCAGTTGTCTCCCACTGCGAGTATAAAGGCGGGTACTATGGTAACCAGAGACATCACCCACCGATTTCGGAAAAAGGGGAATCTCCGCCCCGCAAGTTCTGTCCCCACGAATCGGGCCAGCCTTATGGAGGTATCCAGGGTTGTCATGACGAAGGTCTTTATCATCGTCATCCCCACCAGGACCGCGAAGGTGCCGAGAAATGCCTCGGTAAAATAACCGTACCCTTCAGCGAAAGCCACGATGGGATTCCCCCCATCGGTCACGAGGATAGACGGGGCTTTCCCACCTGTCCACTTCAGCCCTGCAGAGACGCACATGAGGGCCAGAATGGCCAGGGCTCCCTCGAGAATCATACCGCCATATCCGATCACCTGCCCATCGCTCTCTTTATCGAGCTGCTTTGCGGTCGTTCCGCTGGCTACGAGGGAATGAAATCCGGAAATCGCACCGCAGGCAACCATGATAAATAGCATAGGCCAGAGAGGTACCTGGGTGACGCCTATGAATGACCCCTTAAACGGAGCGGTAATAGTACCACCGGTATAAAAGAGACCTATGAGACCCATACCCATGCCGAGGATGAGAACCCAGTTGGCGATATAGTCGCGAGGTTGAAGGAGAAGCCACACCGGTAGTATGGAAGCGACGAATCCGTACAGGAAGAGGATAATGAACCAGACCGTCTCGGCTGTCTTCTCCGACAGGCCGAGCGACCAGGCATCTCCATTCTCCTCTGGAAGGAGATGGAGAGCGAGAGGGAATTCGGCTCCCAGCCAGATGATGAAACCAAGTAGGGCCAGTCCCAGAAAAGATCCAGGGATCAGAGACATTCCCTTCCGGTAAACGAGATGCCCAAATAACATCGCCACGGGGATGAGACCGAAGGTGGGGAGGACAATCTCGGGCTTGGCCATCAAGCTCCTCGTGGCTACAGCAACAAAGACCGCGATAACCAGCACGAGGGCGAGCCAGACGAATATTTGAAAGAGGATACGGGTCGATTGGCTGACGGCTTCTCCGGCTACTTCCGGGATGGAATTTCCCTTGTTGCGTACCGATACCATGAGCGATACGTAATCATGAACGGCTCCAAGGAATACAACGCCGATGAGGATCCAGAAGAAGGCTGGTCCCCACGAGGAGAAGGCCGCCACTGCCGCGATTGGGCCGATAATAGGCCCAGCACCCGCTATGGATGAGAAGTGGTGGCCGAACAGGACAAATCCCCTGGCTGGATGGAAATCAACCCCATCCCCCATTGCGTGGGCCGGTGTGGGATTCGAATCATCCGGCTCGATCAACTTCTTCCGTATGAAACCGCCGTAAAGCCAATACCCGAGAAAGAGCCATATTAAAGCGATCACGGTAATGAGAACAGCGCTCATGACTATTTCCCCATGCAAGAAGAACCATTCTAACGTAAAAACCATTGTGTCGCGTTAAGATCAGATCCTCGACTGAATCCCTCGGTCTTATATCACGAATTACCCCTTCTTTACTCCAGTGTCATAGGGTCCCTAAGCGGCAGTATAGTGATATCGCCGAAATCGGAGAATCTGACCGGGTCCTTGTCCCAGCCCTCCTGAACTGCTTCGGGATCACCAACAACCAGGAACACAAGTTTGTCGGGATGCAGGTATTTCTGGGCCGCCCGGAGCACATCGTCGGTGGTCACGGCGTTCATGTTGTCCTTGTAATTTTGCCAATAGTCGTCAGGTCGGCCGGTGTAGTCATCTGACGCGAACGTATTGACGATCGATTTTTTGCTGGAGAAGGGATTGACGAGGTCGCTGATAAAGCTTGATTTCGATATCTCGAGCTCCTCTTCGTCTATCTTCTCGGTCCGTATCCTCTCTATCTCCTCCATGATGATCTTTGTTCCGTACGCACCTGTGGTATGCTTGGTCTGAAACCAGGACCGGAACGTCCCGGGGTAGAGCACGGGTCCTGTGAACCTGCTCCCCGTGCTGTAGGCGAGGCCTTCGTCGGAACGCACACGCCTCACGATGCGGGAGGTGAAACCTCCCCCACCCAGGATATCGTTCATTACACTGATGGCGAACTCATCCGGATTGTCTCTCTTGATGCCGATGTGTCCGAGGGTTATGCGGGACTGGTTTACTTCTTCCTTTTTGATCATATAGATACCGGGCTTCGGGTCAGGTAGGTGGTCCGGAATCTGCGGCAGTGTAAGCTCCTGGTCGGGCCAGTCTGCGAGCATCTTGTTCAGTTTTTTCACGATCTCTTTTGTCTCGAAGTCCCCGCTGACCGCGAACGTGAAGTTTCCGGGGAAGAAGTACTTCCTGTGGAACTCGATCATATCCTCCCTGGTGATCGAATTGATCGATCGTTCTGTACGTTTCAGTGACCGGGTGCTCGGGTGGTCACCGTACATGAGAAACTGCCACTCGCGCCTCTCGATAGATGAGGTATTGTTGTTTCGCTGCTTTAAATTAGAAAGAATATCTGAGCGGTAGCGATCGATCGCTTCCTTATCGAATGTCGGAGAATGAAGAACGCCCTTGAGGAGATTCAGACCCTCGTCAATATCCTTTGAGAGACAGAAGAGTTTGGCGGTACCCTGCGACGTACCTATACTGACAGATATCTCACCCGCCAGGTAAGCGACACGTTCATCGAGCTCGGAGGTCGACATACCCTCGAATCCTCCATTGCGCATGAGGAATCCTGTCATGTCGGCCAGCCCGGCCTTATCCTCCGGCTCGTAAATGGATCCGGTTCCAACGATCACCGTCAGATCGAATGTAGGGACCTCATGGTTCTCGGCGATGTAAGCTGTAGCGCCGCACTCGAGCTGGTAGCGAAAATCTGCCGGTTTGGGCGGCCTGTAGTCCAGCTCTTCGTACCTCAGCTTATCCGGATGGTCTACGATCTCCCCAGCGGTCAGGAACGGAGCGGATACCGGCATGACTACGGAAAACAACGCCACTGCCGGAGGCAGGAATCGGGCGGGTAGCGATCCGGATATCCAATTCATGATATTCTCTCCTACATGTGTCAATCTCATTTCCCGTCTCCGGTTTTGAGTTCAGCTAAACGTTCACTGGCTATCCCGATTAGTTTTTCCATTTGTTCCTTCTCTATCGAGTCTTCAATCTTTTCCAACTGCATCGACAGCATGCCTATCATCTGTTCGAGCCGAGCCGGATCTTCGGATGATCTGATCATCCCGACGAACCTGTCGTACTGCCCATCTTCTTCCTTCTCCTCCTCAACGGAAGTTTTTGCATTTATCAGTAAAATGTTGCGCTGGTAGGGATTGAGATAGTTATTGGCAACCTTCTTGACATCCTCAGCGGTAACAAGATCAACCTTGTCGAGGTGATTGTTTGCCTCTGTCCAGTCGCCCATTGCGGCGTTAGGTCCGAGATAGAAGAGTATGCCGATACCGGACATTAAGTCCATGAAACGGATCTGATCCACGCGAAGGTTATTCTTGACCTTCTGGAGCTCCTCGTCGGTGACGGGGTTCTTCTTGAGGCCATCGATCACCTCATAGATCGCCGCCTCTAGCTGCTCCGGCTTTACACCGGTCTTTCCCTCGGCCATGACCTGGAATGCACCCGCATACTTCCTGGTGTCCTGGGAGGCACCCACTTTCAGTCCATCTCCTGCGTACCTACCACCTCTACCTCCCGCAGCGCCTATTGCGATGCCCAGCTCTTCGACCAGTTTCTTATACAATCGGCCGGTCTTACCACTCATGATTCCAGCCAGCACATCGAGGGCATAACTGTCAGGATGCTTGAAGGCCACCGTGTGGTACATAATCTTGGCCTGGGGATTCGTTTCGGCCTCCGCGGTCATTTTTTTTTCAGCATACTGCTTCTCTTCGAGAGTTATCACATCCGGGGGTTCAACCTTACCTCGGGGTAAACGCTCGAAGTATTTTTTTACCAGTTTGATCATATCTTTTGATTTGAAGTCCCCGACCAGAATCATTCCGAGATTGTTGGGAGCATAATATGTATCGTAGTAAGCATTCGCCTGCTCGCGGGTTATGTTCTCCAGGTCAGACGGCCAGCCCACAACGCTCCACCGGTAGGAGGAAGATTTCCAGAACATCGCCTGGAATTCCTCATCGATCAGTCCCGTGGGCGTTGAATCTATCCCCAGCCGCCTTTCCTCCCGGACGACGTTTCGCTCGGAATAGAACTCCCTGAAGACCGGATTCATGAAACGATCCGACTCGAGCCACATGTAGAGTTCGATCTTGTTCTTCGGCACCCGTACGAAATAGCCAGTCATATCCTCTGATGTGAAGGCGTTCAGGAAATAACCACCATGTTTCGCATAGATCTCGTTTAGAGGTTCTTTAAAGATCAATTCACGCTGCTCGAGGATCAATTTATCGAACTCTTTATCCAGTTCCCTGTACTTCGCGGTCTTATTCTCCGGATCGAGCATGTCCGATATCTCACCGCGGCGGAGTTTGTCTCGCATGATATGCTCTTCGACCCGTATCTGGTCTTTCAAGGCATCGAGCTGTTTCATGATCTCGAGATCATGTTGGATATCCCTTGTACCAATCGTTTCGCTACCTTTGAACATCATATGTTCGAAGAGATGCGACATACCTGTAATCCCGGTGATCTCGTTGGCAGATCCCACCTTGGCGAAGATCATACCCATGATCGTCGGGGTCTCGTGCCTCTCAACAAGGATGACCTGCATCCCGTTGTCGAGCCAGTACTCCCTTGCATCGATGTTCTGAGCGGAAGCCGGTGGTGAAGCGGCTCCCAACAGTATTGCCCAGGCGATCGTAATCCATAAGATACGTTCATTCATGAGCCGTTCCTCCGAACCGGATGTTATTTGACTTTCGTGAGGTCCATCGATTATCTATGTGCGGCGAAATGGGATATTAGCATTTTCCTCTCTTAAAATCAAGCAATTATAAGGGACACCCGTACCATATTGACATTTTTCACATACTTGCCATATTAATAAATATGCCTCGTGAAGCGCGCATAGATGCTCCTGGAGCTCTACATCATATCATAGTCAGAGGGATCGAACAAAAGGCG
This sequence comes from uncultured Gemmatimonadota bacterium, assembly GCA_964442125.1. Lineage (GTDB taxonomy): Bacteria > Gemmatimonadota > CAZMKB01 > CAZMKB01 > CAZNLH01 > CAYTWO01. The sequence goes on along the minus strand of CAYTWO010000005.1, from coordinate 29,859 downwards.
ATATTTAGAGACCGATTTGACCGTGACAACTTTCTGAATCGATTGGGAATAATCCTGTCTGACACCTCCACTCCCTGTTATTCCTGGGTATTAATGACCAACCACATTCACTTATTATTGAGAACCGGTTTAGTGTCGTTGTCTACAGTGATGCGACGATTGTTAACCGGCCATGCGGTGTATTTTAATCACTGTCACAAACGTCATGGACCGTTGTTTCAAAATCGCTATAAGTCGTTATTATGTGAAGAGGATTCTTACCTTCTAGAGTTGGTCCGTTATATTCATCTTAATCCATTAAGGGGGACTGTGGTTGAAGATCTCGAGGAATTGAAGTCTTATCGATATTGTGGACACAGTGTATTGATGGGTTATATAAATTGCGATTGGCAAGATAGCAACTATGTGTTGAGCCTTTTTGGAAGGACTCTAGGGGCGGCAAGGAAAGCCTATGAGGCTTATATGACAGATGGAGTAGGACAGGGACATCGACCAGATTTAGTAGGAGGGGGGCTGATTCGTTCAGCGGGAGGATGGTCTGCCTTGAGAGCTTATCGGCAAAAAGGGAAAAGGATTGAAGGTGATGAACGTATTTTAGGCAGTTCGGATTTTGTTGCAATGGTCCTGAAACTAGCTAATGAGGAATTAGATAGAAAAAGTCAACTTCATTCTGCAGGAGTTGATTTGGGGGAAATCATCGACAAAGTGGCTTTCTATTATGGTATTGATCCTGAGGATCTCAGGACCGCCAGTAAAGATCATACCATCACCAGCGCGCGCAGAACACTTTGCTACTTAGCGGTCAGGAAATTAATGATGAGTTGTGTGGAGGTATCGCGTCAATTAAATATCAGCGCTTCAGCGGTCAGCCGGGCAGTAAGCCGCGGAGCAAAAGATCCAAATCGGCGAGAAATCCAAAAACGACTGTTGCAGATTTGAACAACCAACTAGTAAATAAATGATTGGTGAAATTGAGAAAAATATCAATATGGTACGGGTGTCCCCTCTTTTATGGCGTGTTGACATATATCTCGGGTTTCGGTATTATGAATGATTGTAATTGAAGGGGTGACGGACGAGATGCCCACCAACGGCATAGTTTCTGCAAGTTATGTAGGGGCCGCCCATAGAGGGGACAAAAGTGGCCAGAGTGACACAAGGGGCATTTGAGAAGGGCAATCGTGCAGTGTCTTTCGCTCAGGTACTTGCTGTTCTGGTGCCCTTGACGGTCTATCTTCTCACTCTTGCCCGTGAGGTCACTTTCGTCGACAGTGGCGAGCTCGCCGCTGCGGCTGCGCATTTAGGTATAGCACACCCATCTGGCTATCCATTTTTCATACTACTCGGCCGTATCTTTTCTCTTTTGCCTGTTGGATCGATTACCTTCCGTGTAGGGCTCCTGAGCGCTGTGGCAAGCGCCGCTGCAACGGGTCTTCTCTTCAGGGCGTCGTGGATGATTGTAAGGAGCAACAGCCCGGCTGGATGGCCTCGCTTGCTATCGGTTTTCGGAGCTCTTTCTGGTTCGCTCCTCTTTGCATTTGCCGCCACACCCTGGTCGCAAGCGGTGGTCGTGGAGGTTTACGCTCTTCACGGTGCTCTCGTCATGGTATTCTTGACCGCATGCCTGGCCGTAGTCTCCCAACCGCATTCCTCAAGCGAAAGCCAGCTGGTTTTGATAGGGTTTCTCTTTGGTCTTTCACTGGCACATCATTTAACATCAGCACTGTTGGGTCTGGCGTTCTTGACGACCCTGATTTTCATATCGCTCGATAGCCGGAAGCGGGGTTCGACATCACATCGTAGCTGGTTTTATGCCGTTCTTGCGATACCCCTACCACTACTTCTTTATGCCTATCTGCCAATACGTTCCCGGATGAACCCACAGGTTAACTGGGATTATCCGGAGACATGGCATCGTCTTCTGATGCATGTAAGTGCACGGCAATATCAGGGGATCTGGGGTAGAGATGGTTTTCGTCTCGACGAATTATATCGCTTCGCTTCAGAGCAGCTTTTCGCAGACGCTACCCCTGTGCTGCCCGTGTTGGCTTTGCTTGGCTTGATTATCCTCGCACGTGAGCGGTCCAGGGTACTTTGGTTGACCATACCGGTGTTCCTGGCTCAGATCGTGTACAATCTGGGATATCCTATACAAGATATCCAGGTGTACTACCTGCTTGTCATATTGCTGCTTTCCCTTTGGGCGGCAGTGGCAGCCGCCCGGATAGGCCTGTGGGCAAGTCGTCTCAAAATCCCTGTGGCCTTACTCATTCTAATCTCCTTGTTTCTCTTCCCAGTGTTGACCCTGACACGGAACTTCCCGCGCAACGATATGAGCGAGTACAATGTAACTTCTGCATTTGCCCGTGACGTGACGTTCTCAGCCGAGCAGGGGAGCATCATCTTCAGCGGGGACTGGGAAGGATTCAGTGGACCTATGATTTATCTTCAGAATGTCGCGCAATTCCGTACCGATATTGTCGTGCTAGACATAGGTCACCTGGCAAGTCCGATGCTCAAACGCGACCTCGAGAGGACATATCCTGAGCTTGCCATGGCTTGCCAGGAGAAGCTGAACGCCATGGCGGAGGTGGCTTACAAGGCAGAACGTGGCGATTACTATAATGTCAGGTTGGCTCAAGAGCAATACAGGGACATGCTGCGTACTATAGTCAAAGAATCGGTGCAACTACGAACCACTTATGCGTTGGGCAAGGCGTTTCAACACATGATGTTCAGAGGGTTTCAGAGGCATCCTGAGGGATTGCTTGTGCGTCTGACGAACGATACAGAATACCGAGCTTTCCCGTTGCCTCGTTTTGAGCTGCCGGAGCTGCTTGCTGGGTCACAGTTACGCCCGAAAGAGAGAGAGTTGTTAAACCAGTATTTGTTCATGTTGGAGGGTCGCGTGAGCTATCTCAAGCATCACGGCCGGACTGCGGAGGCTGACTCAGCGAGCGCCTATCTGGCTGATATCCGCCGTAAACTCGGCGCATTGTGATATCATTCTGGGTTTAGGAACCCAGTTCTTTCTTCATGGCCTGGATCAACTCGCACATGAATCGGCCCCTGTTCGCATGTGATCCGCCATATTCATCTGTGCGGTTGTTGGTGAACTTTGTGAGGTACTGATTTTATCAAATGGATATCATGAGGATGGATTTGGACCGTCGTGATTAGTCTTATTGTTGGACTGCAGGCAAATTCCATGAATATATCGGGCTATTTTGAATCACTTACACAGCGGAAGCCCACGTTTATGTCAACCCAACCACTGGGGAGGGCGTTTCTGAAGTGGACCTGGTTGCAATACGCCCCGGAGTGCCACCCGCCACCTCGGATAACGCGGAATCTTCCTTTCTCCGGACCCTGTGGATTGCTGTCGGGGCTGGCACTGTAATAGTCGTCACGATAGAGATCATCCACCCATTCGACGACGTTTCCTGTCATGTCGTTGAGTCCAAACCCGTTGGGAGGGTAACTTCCGACTGGGACCGTACCTCCACCGGTCCTTCCCTTCCAGTTGTAATTCGCCAGGGTGGAGTCGATGGCGTCACCATTTGCGTATTTATTCCCTGTGAGTCCTCCACGGGCGGCGTACTCCCACTCTGCCTCAGTGGGCAGTCTCTTACCACACCATTCCGCGTACTTAGTGGCATCGTACCACGATACCCCGACAACCGGATGATCCGGGAAATCTGGTCCACTGTGGTACTTCACCACACCCCAGAACTCGGGAAGCTTGTGTCCGGTCTCCTCACAGAACTTCAGATACTGGACGTTTGTTACTTCATATCTGTCCATGTAGAATGCGTCGATATAGACCGTGTGCCGTGGTCCATCGTCACCCTCTGTATCTATTCCCATTTGGAACTGACCTGCCGGCACGAGGACAGATTCTGAGATTTCGACAGAGCTGTTCCCGGAGTCCGGAGTTAATTCGGAAGCTGAGCTGCAAGGTACACCGATCAGCAGAAGCAAAGAAAAGGTAACCGTGCAGCAATGTATGGTCGGGTTCATATGTCCTCCTTGTCCAACACTTAATTGTCTTGAGGCCTCTCTCCTTACTTGTAGAGATATTAGCGAAGGGATTAATGCATTGTCAAGGGAATATGGGTGACTTAGAATTCAGGGGAGTGCTCTTCAGAGGTTGTGAGTGCAACGATAATTGATCAAATTACCTCACGATCACCATTTTCCTGATCGACCTGAAACCTCCCGCTTCGAAGCTGTATAGATAGATACCGGAGCTAACTTCATTCCCATGGTTGTCCTTGCCATCCCAATGAACCGTATGACAGCCCGTTCCTCTGTCCATATCTACGAGTGTACGCGTCAGGCGCCCACGGATATCGTAGATCATGAGATGAACCGGTAAGGCTGGACCTTCCGGGATGATGTAATCGATGGTGGTCGATGGATTAAATGGGTTGGGATAATTCTGAGACAGAACAAACGATTTAGGGGCTGAAAGAGCAGGTTCTTCTGTCTCGACGATCACCGGATCGAAGGGATAGGTGAAACCGACCCCTCCTCCACCCGGTTGAAATCCATACCAGTTAACGACCTGGAAACCATCCGCCACGAAATCATCGACGGTACACCGTACTTCTTCCTCCGGCGGGATGGATGAGGGGAGACCGAGACACTCGACAGGAAAATCCTGCAGAAGGAACTCCGCCCTGTGCATCTCCGCCGTATCGGCGCTCGATAGATTGAAAAGCGACAATTCCACACAGAACGGGCTGCAGGAGTCAATCGCAACCATAACATCCCCAGAGAGGTCTGAGATGTCCGTCGGCTCGTATATGCCGACGCACCGTCCGATGAGTTCCCCGTTAGGGGCATTTTCCAGGGCGAGCCAGATCGGTCCCAGCATCCCCGAACGGATCGAATCGAGCAGCGCTTCTCCGATCAGGTCGGCCACGCACGATTCCGAAACCACGGTCTGAAAGGGCCACATTTGGTTCGTAAATCCCAGGACGGCCGGCTCGAACTCCTCCTGGAACGTGCCGCTCGAGGTAAGGGGATTGTACTGGAATCCACCGGGTGGATCGACAATCTCCCCGAAGCAATCTATCTCTTCTTCTTCAGGAACCAGGTGCGTAGAGAGATCGACGTTGCCGGTCACGGTCCAGTCCTCCACCCCGCTGACGACAAACCCGTATGCCATGTTGTCCCCCATCAGCGTGTTGTTCGTGACCACTGCGCCCCTGCTCCTCAGTGTCGCCTCATCGTCAGGAATACAACCGACATGAGGCCCCATGCTGATCCCGCGCCGGATCATCGCACCTGCCGCGTCGATGACGTTTCCCGTCACCACGGTGCCTGTAAAATCACCTTCGAAGGGCCCATAATCCTCCATCGAGATTCCATAGAACATGATCCGGTTCTCCGCCTTGATCGTGTTATTGGCGATCCGGGAACCTGTTGCCTGGAAGATGACGATTCCACCGTCGGTGACGTCTACAATCGTGTTATGTTCTACGATACTGTTCCGGCAGGCCAGGGAAATACCGTCCCCCAGTCCATATTCCGCCCGTCCCGCGGGGCCGAACTCGTTGTACCTTATCACCGCGCCGTCGCACTGGTGATCGTCACCCTCACCGGAATACATGACAGACCAGCCTCTCGGTTCGTAGGCCTTGACCCACTCCACAACATTGCCTGTTCCGGCCGAACTCCACTCGATCAAGGCTCCCATCCCCGTCCCGAACTCCGGCCGGTTCCCATCGATAATCACGTGGCTCAGTTTCAGATACGACCAGTTTTGAGGCTCGATGGCGGTCACCACGTCCTTATGAGCGACCCTGAGAAAGGCTCGCGTGCTGTCCGTGGGAAAACCCTCGGTATAGATCTCCTGGCTGTCGGCTGTAAAGTGGATGGTCTCGCTGAGCTCGAAGACCGCGTCCGGGCAGAGCACGGCCTTCGATCCTACCCCGGTGAGCGCGTTCTGAATGCTGGAATGGTCTCCGGATGGGATGCAGCTACCTTCTTCAGGCTCCCTGTCTTTAGCTGAACCTCTGCTGTCTATTATTGGCTGTGTGAATGTGTAGGCAAAAATGGGGGTGAGCATAGCCCCAGGTAATATGTGTGACGCCAGTAAGCCCGTTGGAAAAATCAGGGATAGCTGCCTTAATGTTGACCACACGAAACAAATACTATCGTTCAAGGTTAACGGATCAATTCTGTGGGATTGTCACGTTAAATTTGTGTCGCAATTTCCAGGCCGGAATTACCTTAACCTAATTTGAGCGATTCTGTCGGGAAGAAATGTGCGGATATCTTGATGCGATAAGCTTTGAAAAAAACGCAGGCATACCTGGAAGGTCTGTCGAGGCTTTTTGAAAAGACTTAGTGCGCAAGAGATCCGTGCAGTTCGAGTGAGAGAATCGCTCAACTTAGGTTTAAGGCGGCAGTTCGGTGAGAGTATCCCATTCGGTCCATAAATCGTACAGACCCTTAAGTTCTGATCGTAGTCTTTGGTGCTTCGTCACAAGTTCTTTCGCCTTTTCATCCTCCTTGTACAGATCAGGATCAGACAACCTGGCTTCGAGCTCCTGGAGCTCAGACTCTGTTTTGCGGATAGTTGCTTCGAGGTCCCGTAACTGTCGCAATCTTTTTCTCTCGTCTCTGGCAGCCTTCTTGCGGCGCTCACGTTCTTTGAGTGCTTCTTCTTTACGCCTTGATTTATCCTGCACCTTGCGATCTTCCCCAGGGTCAGGCTCTTCCGCCGCTTTTTTAGTGAGATAGTCTTCGTAGTTACCCGGATAGACAGTCAAACGACCGTTATTGATCTCGATTATTTTCCTGGCGAGTTTATTGATGAAGTAACGTTCATGAGATACGAAGACGACCGTTCCGGGAAAAGCCTCGAGCGCGTTCAACAATATCTCCTGGGAAAATATGTCGAGATGATTCGTCGGTTCGTCTAGCAGAAGAAGGTTTGACGGTTCGAGGAGCATCTTGGCTATCGCCAGCCGGCTCTTCTCCCCGCCGCTCAGGACAGAGATCTTTTTATGAACATCGTCTCCGGGAAAGAGGAACGCGCCCAGCAGGTTTCGTACTTTAGGTCGGATGTCAAAGGGGGCGGCATCCTGTAATTCGTGCAAGACGAGGTTCTCCATGTTCAGCGAAGCTGTCACTTCCTGGTCCATGAAATGGAGGTTCACGTTGTGCCCGTGTTTAATTGTACCTTTATCACAAGGCTCATTACCTGCCAGTATTCGCATCAGTGTAGATTTACCGGCACCATTGGGGCCTACTAATCCGACACGATCACCACGCTCTATGATCAGATTCAGGTCCTGGAATACCTCGATTTCACCATACGCCTTATTGATATTTTGCAGTTCCAGTACCACTCGTCCACTCCGAGGAGGGTCAGAAAACTGAAAATGTATCTTCTTCGGCTGGGGAGGAACTTTAATTATTTCGATCTTATCGAGCATTTTCAGGCGACTCTGAACCAGCGATGCCCGGCGCTTGTCAGAACGAAATTTATTGACGAACATCCGTGTGCGCCTGATCTCTTCCTGTTGCCGCTTGGCCCTTGCCACTAAATGTCCATATCTTGATTCTTTTTCTGCTTTATAACCGGAATAAGTCGAGTGATAATCGGTCATAGACCCATGTTCGATCTCCGTGATACGACTTGTGACCTTGTCCAAAAAAAACCTGTCGTGAGAAACGAGGATGATTGTGCCCGGATAATTTTCGAGGTATTCCTCCAGCCAGTTTCTCGCCTCGAGATCCAGGTGGTTGGTCGGTTCATCAAGGAGCAGCACGGTCGGTTTGGAAAGGAGCAACTTTGCCAGAACCAATCTCATCTGCCAACCTCCGCTGAACTCTTCTACCGATCTGCCCCAATCTGATTGATGAAAACCGAGTCCATTCAAAACTTCACCTATTTTTGCTTCAACCTTATATCCTTCCAGTATTACATATTCCTCCTGGAGTCGACCATACTCCCGCAATACTTTCTGGTAATATGTTGATCCCGGTTCATCAGTGGCAAGCACCTGTTCGATTTCATTGGTTCTCTCCTGCAGATCCATGACCTCTGAAAAAACGGATTGGACCTCATTAAACACAAAATTACCTTTGAGCAATACGAGTTCCTGGGGCATATAACCAATGGTCGCATTTCTTGGCACGATTACTTCACCACGGTCTGAACTCACCTCTCCGTTAATCATCCTCAGAAGTGTTGTCTTTCCCGAACCATTAGGACCGACCAATCCAACACGGTCATTATCTTTCGTCTGCCAGTTTACTCCATCAAAAATAACCTGGCCGCCAAAAGAAAGATGTACATTATCGAGCCGTATCATGTGTTAATCCAGGGCTAATGTGACCTTCTGGTGTCTCTTTCTTTTGCGTGGCATGGGAATTACGTCGTGTCCCTGAGATAGGATTTGCAGTCAAAGCTTTGCGGAGACAATATTACCGTCAGCCTGGGGATGTCAAGAGATCTGGCTGCATATTCCAGAAGAGAATATCGTTCATACATAATGCCGTCTGCCGAACAAAAAAGCCTGTTCGATAGTCGATGATTAATACCTATTATCACACCGGTGCGATGACGAAGAGGAGTGATCCATGCTCGACTTCTGAGGTGTCTTCGTGGATAATCCGTTTTATCCTGGCCTGCGGTGGGAACTCGGGTTGACCGGGGTAGACGATCTGGTTGAAACACTTCATCACCTCGACGAGCCCCAGGATGGACCCGGTAGAGACGAGCGAATCCACATCGACGTATGGGGGTGATTGAGGGTTCGGCCTGGTGTAGAAAATGCCGTCCGTCGGCGACCTGACACCGAACATCCCCTGCGGGATATCTTCCTCCGTGGAGCCTGTACGGGTCTCTGCCATATCGAGATCTGTGCTCAGCGCGGCGTGTGTCTCGAGACTCACCCGGAACAACACCTGTCCGTGTTCGACGCGCTGTTTCCGGTTGGAGACGTAGAGTTCGGTCACCACACCATGATGTCCTTCAGGTATAAGCAGGTGGAAGTAGCGTCTGAGTACCGTGAGGTAGCCCGCGAACGATCCGGGCTTCACGAAGGAGCCGACCGCCGGTGGTCTGTCATAGAGTCCTACACCCGGGGAAAGGACATCGAACGAATCCTGGGTTCCCTCCAGATCCTTTACCGCGCATGTCCTGGGATTGCCAATCAATCTGTGCAGGTAGATCTCTTTCGGTGTCATCACTCCATCGTCCTATATATCTGTGAGGACGTAAAGATCGTGCATCGACCATATCCTGGGATTCTTCACTCTCCTGTAGCCGATCGACTGATAGCACATCTCTGTCACTGCCTCGAGGTAGGTCCGTAATTCGCTCACGAAAACGACTTCATCCGTATCCATCAACGCGGCTGACTTGACCGGGTCCATGTCCAGTGAGATGCGATCCTCGACCTCCTGCATACCTTTTTTGATTTCTTCTTGCTCTTTGGGATCAGTTGATATTATATCGAAGTTGTCATTGAGTTTCGTTCGGAAGGCGCCGATCGCGAGTGTGCGCCCTTCCATGACGGCAAGCCGGGTGATCGGTGTCGATAGTTGAATCACTGGATCATAGGGGATCCCCGACATTGCGTAGTAACCGGCTCCTGATGCCTTTCTGAGGAGGACAGTTATCATCGGAACCGTGTTGGTTGAATTTGTATAGATCAAGTTCGAGCCGTAGCCCAGGAGACCCTCCTTCTCCGCTTCGGCCCCGATATCGAACCCGGATATGTCCTGGAGCCAGATGATCGGGATTCCGTCATCGTTGCATGCCCTCGAGAACTGGGAGATCTTAGCGATACCCTCCCTGTAAAGGATACCACCAGGACGCTTCTGTTCGGGATGTTTGGGATGCCGGATCAGGAACTGGTTGTTCGCTATGATCCCGACGTAGAGGCCGCTGATCTTAGCTATTCCGGTGATCATCTCCTCCCCTTTGCCCGGCAGCAGCTCCCAGAAGAGGCTCGAATCGGCGATCCTGGCTATGACCTGTCTGGTGTCGTAGGACATCCGGTAGTCGCCAGGAAATATGCTTTTTAGTTCTTTCGGGTCATAAAGTGGTTGATCGGTGTCACCGCCATACTTGTAATATTCGATACCGGAGGTGGGGAGAAGCGACACGTCTCTCTTGATCATCTTGAGCACCGACTGGTCATCGGGTCCGCGAAAATCAGCGCAATTGGATATGTGGACGTGGATATCAGGACCGCCGATGGTCAGTGATGTGATATTCTGTGATTTCCCGCCTTTAATGAGTGCGGCTCCGGCGATCACCATGTAAGCCTGCTCGGTCATGTAGACCCGGTCGCTGATGATCGGCATGTATCCACCGCCCGCGATGCAGTCCCCGAAGACTGCTGCTATCTGGGGGACTCCGTTCGCGCTGAGAAGGCTGTTCATCTTGAAGATGTGGCCGGCGCCAGTCGGGCCCGGGAAGGAGCGGCTCTGCTCTGGAAGGTAGAGACCGCTGCAATCGACCAGGTAGATTACCGGGATCCTTAACCTCATCGCGATGTGCTGCGCCCGCTCGATCTTCTCGGGTGTCAGCGGCCACCACGCGCCGGATGCGACGGTGTTGTCGTTGGCTATGACCATTGTGTGACGGTTTTCGACCTGAACGAATGCCGTCACGACGCCTGCACCCGGGCTCTCTTTCTTCTCTTTCCCGTCACCGAATTCACGGCCATAGTTGACGAACGTACCGATTGGGAGGATTTCCGTCCCCGGATCCTTGAGAAATTCAATACGCTCCCACGCTGTCAGCTTGCCCTTTTTGTGGACACGCTCGACATATTCTGTCCCCCATCCCTTCCGTACATCGGCCCTCTTGTTGGATAACTCCTCCTCGAGGACCTCCATCGCCTTCGAGTTCGCCTCGCTCTCCTCGACCTTCATGAAAGATTCGAGCTGTGAACCTATCGATTGAAGCAAGACCTTGGCCATTATTTACACACCCTTTGCGGATTGACATTAAAACCCAGCGGTCCCCGAAGGGAGATGGTATCACAGAGGGGAGGGCTTGTCAAGGGGATTAAAACCGGTATATTCCTG
>CAYTWO010000005.1:15198-18695 GCA_964442125.1 uncultured Gemmatimonadota bacterium | reverse complement strand
GCCATATTGTCAAAGTCGGTCGGCATCCTTCTGGGTTACTGGAGGACATGAAATGGCAGCCAAGGCCAGGATCATAAATCGGATCCGCAGACTGCGTTTCGATCACGGTGAAATGACTCAGCAGGAACTGGCGAACCGAGTTGGATGCACTCGCCAGACCATTATCGTCCTGGAGCAGGGGAAATACGTGCCATCATTGGCGCTTGCCTTCCGTATCGCCCGTACGTTTGGAACCTCTGTCGAGGATGTCTTCCGATTCGAGGAAACGGTGTAGAATCAGGGCAAATCAGGCCTATAAACCGCTGAAGTTCACACCTTCAAAGAACATGCTGGGTCTGCGAGTGGAAGAGTAGGGGTAGGGGTCGTTGCCCATTTCGACGAGCCGGTTCCAGAATTCGTTCGAGTTGCCCGAGATATTCATTTCATTGATCGGTTTGACGATCTCTCCCTTTTCGATCAACTGGCCAACGAGGCCGAATGAGAAATCGCCCGTAGTGGAGTTGGAGTTGCCTCCGATGAAGCCGGTGACGAGTATACCATTCTGCATGTCCTCGATCATCTCCTCCAGCGACCTCGAACCGTATTCGAATACGAGATTCGAAGAGGATCCAGAGGTTGGCTCCATACCGAGTTTTTTACCGTAATAGTCATCGATGTAGTAATGTCGCAGGATCCCGTCTTCGATCATTACTCTTCGTTCTGCCGCGATGCCTTCCTTATCGAAATGGCGGGAGCCGAACCCTTTTTCGATGAACGGTTCATCTATCATCGTAAAATTATCAGACGCTATTTTCTTTCCGATCATCCCTTCGAGAAAGGAATTTTTCTGCTGAAGAGCACGGCCTCTCATTGGTTTCAGAAGCATATGAATAAGGCGGTTTCCTGCGCGATTTTCGATGATCGTGTCATAGCGGCCCGATTTGATCTTCTCCTCCCCGATCTTCCTTAAGGCGAAGCTCACGGCCGTTTTACCGATAATCTCTGATGTCGGCAATTCTCTATGAAATCTTGCACCTGCGTAAAACCAGTCCGAAGGGCGACCCCCATCTTTTCCTTCCATAGTCACTTCTGCTCCTGCCCAATAGCTCGTACTCTCTTTTTCTCCTGCAAAACCGTTACTGTGGACTTTGACGGTTTCCTCCCGGGAATCAGCATAACTGGATGTGGTTGAGATGATACGATCGCTCTGTGCCATGGCTATAGATTCGATCTCGGAAGCGATTTTCACTCGGTTCGATGACTCAATCTCATCGTGGCTGGAATCATAAATCTTCAGGTCAACATGAGTATCTTCCGGGTAGTACATGGGATCCGGCAGGGATCGGTATTTATCTCTGGTAAGGTACTTTGTACCAGCGACAGCTTCCTCGATGAATCTTGGCAGCGAATCCTTGTTCATCTTATTTGTCGTGTGACTTGAGTAACGCTGCTCGATATATATGTCCAGACCAAGTGAATTCCGAACAGATTCCTTGAGTTCTTCCAGCTTGCTGTCACGATATTTGATCTGAATTTCTCTGTTGTTGGACAGGGTGACAGCGGCCTGGTCCGCTCCATTTTTCAAGGCGTGCTCCATTGCCCATTGCGCCAGTTCCATTCTCTCATTTTTCTTCATTGTTTCCTCGCACTATTTATCGATTACTGATGGTTGCTGATCTTTGGTCATTCATCTTTATGAACTCACTCCACCCACTGTGATGCTCGATACCTTTACAGTCGGGAGGCCCTGAGATACGGGCACGCTCTGGCCATTTTTTCCACAGGTCCAGCCTCCTTCAGCCATCGTTGGATCATCTCCCACCATGACTATATTTTTCAAAACATCCGGACCGTTCCCGATAATGTTTATATCCTTGACAGGTTTTGTCAGCTTCCCGTCTTCGATGAGGTTCCCGGACTTGACGTAGAACGTAAAGTCGCCCGCACCGATAAAGACCTGCCCGTTCGAGAAAGTTTCTGCGTACAGTCCTTTTTTGACGCTGCCGATGATTTCCTCTTTTGTGTGAGGTCCCGCGAGCATGTAAGTGTTTCTCATCCGTGGCATGGGAGCGTAACGGAACGATTGCCTGCGGCCGTTTCCAGTCGCCTTCGTTTTGTAATGCCTGGCGCTGATCCTGTCGTGGAGATATGTTCGGAGAATGCCATTTTCCACGAGATATGTCCGGCCGGTGTCATTGGCTTCATCATCTATGTTGATCGATCCCCTGATGTTCGGATCAGTACCGTCATCTACGATCGTAACGTATTTTTCGGCTACGGGCTTGTTGATCTTGTCGCAGAAGATCGAGATCTCCTTCCGATTGAAATCTGCTTCCATCCCGTGACCGATAGCTTCATGCAGAAGGATCCCCGAACTTCCAGCCGCCAGGACGACTTCCATCTCCCCCGCGTCCGGTTTGACCGCATCGAAGAGGTTTATGGTACGCTGCACGGATTCCGTTGCTAGTCGCTCGACGGTTTCCGGAGTGAGGAACTCGATACCTCTGCGACCAGACAGGTTGAAGAAGTTTTGCTCCCGTTGTCCGTTCTCCTCTGCCGTGACCATTACCGAGATGGTTCCCATTGGCTGGTAATCGTAAACGATACGGCCCTCCGAGTTGGCGATCAGGACATGGGATGATGTGTTTCTGAAGGACACGTGCGATTTGATCACGCGAGGATCTAGTGCAAATACCCTGTCATTGATCTCCTGAAGGTACGGGATCTTCTGGTCGATGGTAACGTCTTCCCACGGCGTTTTTATTTGATAATAATTGGGATTGGAATGAAACTTCAGCTCCACTGAGCCGATCTTTCTACTCGATTCGGTAATATTTGCGGCGGTCCTGGCCGCATGCTTCATCGCTTCGGGTGTGATTTCTTCGGTAAAAGAATATCCTGTCTGATCGCCATTCAGTACACGGATGCCGACCCCGAAATCGACGTTGTTGCGGGCCCTATTCACTGCATTATCTTCAAGCCCAACGTAGTTGTTGACACTGTGCTGGAAGTAAAGGTCACAGTAGTCACCACCGTTTGATAAGGCTTCGGAGATTACATCCTGGATGATCACTTCATCTACACCGAAGTGATCGTAGTAATCAGTCAGTTTCATTTCATTTTCTTTAGGCATGGCAAAGGCCTTTTTCACGTTAGAGGTTAATAAATAGGGAGCAGTCGCTACCGATAGGAGACCGGACGAACTCTTTCTTAAAAACTCACGTCTTGTCATCCTCGTCTTCATGATCTCCTCCTCAAATTCTTTATTATGCGTTTTGATTTCGGGGTTGGCAACCATCGATGTGAAGGATAGAATGGCTTTACACCCAGATTGGCAATCGTCGCAATGAAAACAATCTACTATGTAAGTCCCTCAATATCCAGATTGAGGCATAAATCCGGACTTACCATAGGGCCTTGTCGTCTACCGGTGACTCCCCGCTATTCAATGCAATGGATGATAGCATGGCAGGTGGGAGACTGTCAAGTCAAATTGGCACGTTTTATCCTGAAAATTG
>CAYTWO010000005.1:4740-15098 GCA_964442125.1 uncultured Gemmatimonadota bacterium | reverse complement strand
GCATGGCAGGTGGGAGACTGTCAAGTCAAATTGGCACGTTTTATCCTGAAAATTGAGTCCAATATTTCTGGCGATCGACTTTAAGAGGTGAAAGGAGGACGGACGGCCACAGGTCCCTATTCGGCTTGAGTACTCCTCAGGCCGTAGACAGTTATGACCTTCCTGCGGAAAAGGAAAAATCGAAAGATCTTTTCGATTAGAAGATAAGTCTTTTCGAGAAGGGAGAGGACTTTACCGGGTGCACGATTTATCAGGTTGGCTATCCATTTATTGCCAAGTGGTTTCAACAGAAAGGTTGGAGTGGATTGAAGGTTGACGAGCTTAAGGATTGTGTTCGCGTAGTTCCGATCAACGCTGGAGATCATTTTTCGATACATTTCCAGGGTGTCTTTGTGAATATGCCCATCCTCTTTTGCCTTTTTATAGAGATCGGTGCCTGGAAAGAACGTTAACGAAAAGAGGTTGACCTGAAAGGGCCTTGGTAATTTCAAGAGGAGCTTGAACGTCTCTATAGTGTCCTCGATCGACTCATAGGGATTGTCGACAATGACATCGTAGACTATAAACGGCACCTTCTTGTGGAATTTATGGATTATACTGGCACCTCGAATGATCTTGTCATTGTTACCGAATTTTCTGTTGTACAGGCTCTGCGTTCTTGCACTTCCCGTTTCAATTCCCATCCCAACTAGGATACACCCACTGTCAACGAGTAACTGGAGTTTTTCCTCACTGATAGAAGGTGGACTCAGCTGGATCCTGAAGGGTTGGTCAATCTTTTCGCGATAGAGTTCAGAGAACTCTTTTATTTTTTCGAGGCTCATCAAGAGGAATACTTCGTCCATGAATATGACGAAGTTTATATAATCCATGCTATCTCTGACAAACATTAATTCACCGATGATGTTTTCCGGGCTTCTGAAGCGAACGTAACGCTGGCGGGCATACATGGTTCTCAAGGAACTGTGGCAACAATATGTACAATTGTGGGGGCAGCCCCGGGATGTCATGGTTCTATAGGCTATTTTCCCGGCAATATTCTGGAAGTAATTCTGGAAGTTCTCCGGGGTCAAGAGAGTCGTGGAGGAAGAAGAACCGTCGATATAATAATGTTCCTTGAAGGAATAGTCGAAGAGAGGTAACGAATCAAGATCCTGGATGAGAGGGCGCGAGTGATTCTGGCGAATGTCCCCATTGGAACGAAACCACAGGTTTTGAGTCTCCATTGGGTCCACATCGTTTTCCATTTTTTCCACCAGTTCCAGTAAGGCTTCTTCACCCTCTCCCCGGCAGACAATATCCGCGTGCTCAAGGGACTCTTCTGGTCTGGCGGTGGGATGTATTCCTCCCCAAACCACTTTCTTTCCAAGCTTTGAATGGATTTCTCCTGTAATCTGAGTCGCAATTTCAAAGTGGTTGCTCATCACAGAAATACCAACCAGGTCAACATCTTCGAGAAGAGACAGAATTTCGTCTATTGTCTCGGCTTTGAATGGGTCTGAATATCCTGTGCCGGTATTGGCGATTATCGGTGAAAATATGAGCCTGGTCTGGTGCCCCGCTCTCCTGATGAAAGCCGAAAGGCTGCGGGCACCAAGATTTGTGATTTCTTCATAAGGGGATATTAGAGCAACCTTCATGATAATCCTGTATTTTAAAACCGGCTTGAGCTGCAGGCTGGGAGAAGGGAAAACTGTCGGCTCCAACTCGGTTGTCGAAAGTCGTGCGAAGCGTCTGCTTTCGATATGATTACTATTCCAATCTCAACGGTAATTGTAGGCCAAAACTACTGGAATGTCAATGGGTGCAGGGATCGTCTCTTTTCTCTTCTATCCCACTCACTCTTCCCTGGCTGCCAGAAATTCGGGTATAAACGCTGTACTGTAATTGCCGTTTTGGAACTCAATTGCAGACAGGATCTCGGTGTGGAGTGGAATAGTCGTCTTGACTCCTTCGATCCTGAACTTCGCGAGAGCTTCCTTCACCATCTGGATGGCTTTCTTACGGTCGGATCCAAAACCGATTAGCTTGCATATCAGAGAGTCATAGAAGGGTGGTATGGCGTAACCGGGTACTATGTGTGTATCGATCCTGACCGAGTCGAGGCTCGGGGGTTCGAATACCGTAATCGTTCCCGGGTCTGGTTTGAACGCCTCATTCGGGTCCTCAGCGTTTATCCGGACCTCTATGGCGTGACCGGTCATTTCGATCTCTTCCTGGCTAACGCTGAGTGGACAGTTTGCCGCTATCCTGATCTGCTCCTTGACGATATCGAACCCTGTCACCATTTCTGTGACCGGGTGCTCGACTTGAAGTCTTGTGTTCATCTCCATGAAGTAGAGGTTCCCGTCTTCATCCCTCAGGAATTCTACGGTCCCCGCGTTGACGTATCCGATCGAGGCTACAGCCTTAGACACCCTCCTTCCGTGGCTGAAGCGCAGGTCTTCATCGATTACGGGCGATGGTGACTCCTCTATGAGTTTCTGGTGGCTTCTCTGGATCGAGCACTCTCTTTCTCCCAGGTGGACAGCGTTGCCGAAGACATCGGCGAGGATCTGGAATTCGATGTGTCGGCCCCGGGCGATGTATTTCTCCAAGTAGAGAGCCGGGTTGCCGAAAGCCTTTTCGGCCTCCAGTGTCGCCTCGGTGTATGCGTGTTCGAGGTCTTCAGCCCCTTCGACGACCCGCATTCCCTTTCCGCCGCCGCCAGCGCTTGCTTTCAGCAGTACAGGATAGCCGATCCCTGGTGCAATTTCTAAGGCGTGATCGATAGAATCGAGTTTACCATCCGAGCCGGGGATGGGGTTAAGTCCAAGACCCTTCATAGTTTTCTTTGCCTTCGCCTTGTCTCCCATCAGCCGTACGGCATGAGATGGAGGACCTATGAATGTGATCTTGCTCTGCTCGCAGAGGGCGGAAAAGAGGGGGTTTTCAGCGAGGAAACCGTAACCAGGGTGGAGGGCCTGACAGTCGTTTTGTATTGCCGCTTGAAGAAGGGATTCCATATTGAGATAACTCTCTGTGCTCCGCGAACCACCGATACAGACCGATTTATCGGCATGTTCGAGGTGCGGGGAATTACGATCGGCTTCGGAATAGACTGCCACTGTTCGAATCCCAAGCTCATTACAGGCGCTGATCACTCTCAGGGCGATCTCGCCGCGGTTCGCTATCAGTACCGATCTGAACATGTGCTGTCCTTTTTTTTGGACGAATCTTGTCGCTTCGCTGATCGCCTGCTTTCGACGGATATATCCGAATAAAACCTTCCTTCAAGAGAGCAGGGGATGAAAATATAATCGTTTGATCACGACAGCAAAAGGAAAAACAGGAACCATGCCTAAGTAGTAAGGTCTCTGACTGACACCGTGGTCATTATCCGGTTGACAGGGACTCCTGCCGCTGGTATAATCCGTTTCAGGAATCAGGGGAAAGATAGTCTCAAGGGGGAACCATGCTGACTGGATCACCGCGAGAAAAAGAGTGGATATCCTGGTTTTATGTCGTCCTCTGGTCATTGGTCATCTTTGTAACGATTCCGTTTGCCCGTCCCATCCAGATTTTTGTCAGTAACAACTGGGGACGAGATCTGTTCGCTTATTTGGTCATAGCAATCACGGTGATCGTCTTCGCCGTGACGGCTGCCAATCTAATACGTTTCCGTACACCCTCCGGGAGCGGCTATGTCTGGCTGTTGCTTATCTCGGTAATCGTGATTTATTATACGATCCGGCTGATGGCAGGTGCGCCGGAGGAGGCTCTCCACTTTGTCCAGTACGGTTTCCTTGGAATCTTGCTCTTCCGTGCCTTGAGCCATCGCAGCAGAGACGTAAGTATATACTTCATAGGGGCGATCATCGGAGGGATTATCGGTATTATCGACGAAACCATCCAGTGGGTTACGCCGAGGAGATATTGGGCACTCGGAGATATCTGGCTCAATTTTTTCGGTACTCTCCTCTCCCAGGTAGCCATCGCGAAAGGTTTGCGCCCCTCATCGATATCCGGAACTCCAAGCCGGCATGGTCTTCTTCTCTTCTGCCGACTTTTCGCCCTGGCACTGTTGCTCTTGGGTTTGAGCTTCAGCAACACCCCAGCTCGCATCTCGTGGTATTCCGAACGGATACCTTTCCTTGAATTTTTGAAGACCAACGAGAGCGTGATGTTTGAATATGGCTATCTCTACGATGACCCGGATTTTGGGAGATTTCGATCCCGCCTTTCGCCGGAGGAACTAAGCCGAATCGACGCAGAACGAGGGGTGGAAGCGGCAATGGTTCTCGATCAGTTTCGCGAGGATTCCGCTTACGGTCATTTCCTGGAGCTCTATACACCGGTCAGTGACCCCTTCCTGCACGAAGCCCGGGTCCATCTATTCCGCAGGGATCGGTACCTGGCCAATTCGCTGTTAATTACGAACGACGAGGAAGAGCATCGCCGATACCTGAGCATTGCCTATTGTGAAAACCAGATCATGGAGAAATATTTCCCAAATACGCTGTATAAATCAGGCTATGTACTGTCAACAGAACAAAGTGCTTACCTGAACGAACACTTTTCATCTGAAGATGAATATGACAGCGCTGTCAGCTGGCATCTAGTAACACGGGTCACCGAGAGACAGCTTCTGATCGTCCTGGTCCTCATCCTGACCGTGTTAGGGGTCCTCTACCGTTACAATAGCAAAGATCGGGTTGCCGGGACACCCCCTTGATACCCAGAGATATCTCCAGTCATGTAACACCGGGGAGAAGGAGATGAAGGAAACCTATTCGCGTCGGCATTTCCTGAGTATTTTAACTGCGGGTGGTGCGATGTTCGTCTCGGGTTGTTTCCCGGGAAAAGGTTCTCACGTAATGAAGGAGACTGGTAAAGGTGTGCTCCGTTTAGTATTCTACACCGATATACACGCGCGGACCGAATGGGACACACCGGTTGCCCTTGAAAGGGCCGCCAACGCGATCAACGAACAGAGACCGGACCTGGTGGTTGCAGGTGGTGATCTCATTACAGACGGTTTCCAGTCGTCAGCCGATACGGTCGCTCCTCGGTGGGATGTATATATGGAGATGCATCACTCCATCGATCATGACATATATCCAGTCATGGGAAACCACGACATGGTCGCCGCAATTCCGGAAGATGGGACGCTCCCCAGCGAGGATCCCAGGGCGATCTATCGGAATAAAATGGGCATTGACCGTACTTATTATTCCTTCGATGCGGCTGGTTATCACTTCGTGGTGCTCGATTCCATACACATTACCGGTGGACCTCTCAAATATCATGGATTTGTCTGGCCCGAACAGTTGGAATGGTTGAAGAGGGATCTATCCCGGGTAACGAAAGGAACCGGGATAGTCCTTGCCACCCATGTTCCAATACTCACCGCCTTCTATTCCGCGACCAGAGGCTCGACTGCGCCCGCTCCGAAAAATCGCGTTATGGTCAACAATAAAGAAGTCCTGAGCCTTTTCGAGGATCACAACCTTATTCTTATTCTGCAGGGTCACCTCCATGTCATAGAAATGCTCCGCTGGCGGAATGCTACCTTCATTACAGGAGGCGCGATCAGTGGGAAGTGGTGGCGTGGGCCCAGGATGGATACCGGGGAAGGATTCTGTGTCATCACGCTAAGGGGGGATCGGGTCGAGTGGGAGTACGTCGAGTACGTGTGGGAAGCCCGTCGCCCGATAGATCAGTAAGGTCCCCGAAGAATGAGTTGATTTAGGAGATCCCTTTTCGTATCTTTCGAGTGGATTCAAGTCCTCAGTTCAAAACTGTCTTTTCTAATGAGTCAGGAGGTCTTTTTGGTATTCAGGGTTGAGGTCGGAATTAGAGAGGGGTGTATCGACGCCCGGGGGGATTCTGTCAAACGGTCGATCCTGGAAGACCTCGATATCCAGGTGGATAGGGTCAGGACAATCGATGTCTACACGATCGAGGGAGACCTGGAACAGGTAGATATCGAGGTCTTGAGGAAGGGACTCTTTACCGATCCGATCATCCAGGAATCGAAGGCAGATGGTCCTCTGGCCGGCGATTTCGACTGGCTGATCGAGGTCGGCTTCAAGCCCGGGGTTACGGATAACGTAGGGCGGACCGCCCTGGAAGGTATACAGGACATCCTGAAGGCTACTGCGGACCGTGTCGATGGCGCTTACACATCAGTCCAGTATCTCGTCTCAGGAGATATCAAGGGAGACGAAGCGGAAAGGATTGCCAGGGACCTGCTCGCTAACGAGCTTATTCAGCGCTGGGAGATCCGCAGCTGGGAAGAATGGGAGGCGGGCGATGTAATCAGCCCTTACGTACCAAAGGTAAAGGAAGATATCGAGGTGGGGGTGCAAAATTACGACCTGGAGATCGGTGATGAGGAACTGATCGAATTGAGCGAGAAGGGGATCCTTTTCCTGAGTCTGGATGAAATGAAGGTAATTCGTGACTATTACAGAAATGAGACAGTTAGGGAAGACCGCGCTCGTGTAGGGCTTGGACCCATGCCGACCGATGTGGAACTCGAGGCACTGGCCCAGACCTGGTCGGAACACTGCAAACACAAGATCTTCAACAGTACTATTCACTATAAAGACGGTGATAAGGAAGAGGTGATCCACTCGCTATTCAGGAGTTATGTGCGGGGAGCCACCGAGAAGGTATCGGAGGAGATCGACTGGCTCCTATCGGTCTTTCACGACAACGCCGGAGTAATCCGATTCAATGACGATTACAATCTCGTCATGAAGGTTGAGACACACAACTCACCTTCGGCACTCGACCCGTACGGGGGTGCCCTGACGGGGATTGTCGGGGTCAACAGGGATCCACTCGGCACCGGGCTAGGCTCCAGGCTGATTTTCAATACCGACATATTCTGTTTCGCGGCTCCGGACGACACTGCTCCAATCCCGCCTCGTCTGCTCCATCCGAAGAGGGTATTCAGGGGTGTCCACCGGGGGGTGAAAGATGGGGGGAACGAGAGCGGGATCCCGGTGGTGAACGGATCGATCATATTTGACACCCGGTATCGAGGGAAACCACTCGTCTTCTGCGGCACGGGAGGATTGATGCCGGCCCGGATTGGCGAGAGGCTATCCTACGAAAAGGAAGTCGCACCGGGTGATCTCGTGGTCATGGTAGGCGGTCGAATCGGTAAGGACGGTATTCACGGTGCGACGTTTTCTTCGGTAGAACTGACCGCAGATTCTCCAGCAACTGCTGTTCAAATAGGCGATCCTATTACTCAGAAGAAGATGGTCGATTTTATCCTGGAAGCGAGGGATGAGGAGCTCTTCACGGCTATCACGGACAACGGCGCGGGAGGGCTGTCGAGCTCGGTCGGTGAGATGGCGACTTACTGTGGAGGGAGTGAGATCCATCTCGATAGGGCTCCACTCAAATACCAGGGGCTTTCCCCATGGGAAATTCTCCTCTCGGAAGCCCAGGAGAGGATGACCCTCGCGGTACCACCGGAAAACGAGAAACGCTTGCGCGAGCTCGGAAAGAAACACGATGTCGAGCTGACCACCCTCGGTACATTTACTGATTCGGGCAGGTTTCATGTCTATTATGCCGGGAAAACCGGAGCTTACCTTGAAATGGATTTCTTTCACGAAGGTCTGCCGAACATGGAACTATATGCGGAGTGGACGCCCCCCAGGTTCGATGAGCCTGAGCTGGAAGAACCGGATGACCTCGGCAGTCTCCTTCGAACCATTCTCGAACGTTGGAACGTCTGCAGCAAGGAGTCGTTTGTGAGGCAGTACGATCACGAAGTGCAGGGAATGAGTGTCATCAAACCGTTTGTCGGGGTTTGCGATGATGGCCCTTCGGATGCCGCGGTTATTCGTCCCCTTCTCGATTCCGAGGAAGGAATCATCATTTCGAACGGGATATGTCCGAAGTATTCCGATATCGATACGTATCACATGGCGGCCTGTTCCCTCGATGAAGCGGTGAGGAACCTGATCGCCGTCGGCGGCAAACTCGGATATATAGCGGGGCTCGATAACTTCTGCTGGCCCGATCCGATAGTTTCGGACAAGACTCCTGACGGAAAATACAAACTCGCACAGCTGGTACGGGCCAATCGGGGATTGTACGACATGTGCGTCGCCTACGGTGTCCCCCTTATATCAGGCAAGGACAGCATGAAGAATGACTTCGGAACATGGCCGGACAAGGTTTCCATCCCACCGACACTCATGGTCACGGCATTGGGGAAGATTGACGATGTAAACCTTGCCGTGACATTGGATGTCAAGGGACCGGGTGACCGGGTCTATGTCGTTGGCCTGACGCGGAAGGAGCTTGGCGGATCAGAGTATTATTCGCATATGGGGTTTGTCGGGAACCAGGTGCCAGTGGTCGATACGTCAACCAACAGGGAGGTCTACGAAACAATTTCCAGGGCAATCAGGAGTTCGCTCGTCTCGTCCTGCCACGACTGCTCTGATGGCGGGCTTGGGGTGACACTTGCCGAATCAGCCTTCTCGGGAGGGATGGGGATGGTCATCGATCTCGGGGAAGTTCCATCGCAAGCTCTCGACAGGGATGATTTTATCCTGTTTTCAGAGTCACAGGGGAGGTTTGTAGTTACGGTTGAGGGAGAAAAATCTGATGAGTTCGAAGGGCTTTTAGGTGATCTACCGTGGGGTCTGGTAGGTGAGGTAACAGAAGACAGATCACTTGTCTTTATCGGCCTCTCCGGTGATGTAGTGCTCCGTGAGGACGTGATGGACTTGAAGAAGTCGTGGCAGGTTCCGCTCGATTGGTGACAGGCTCGACTTAGAGGCATA
This sequence comes from uncultured Gemmatimonadota bacterium, assembly GCA_964442125.1. Taxonomy (GTDB): domain Bacteria; phylum Gemmatimonadota; class CAZMKB01; order CAZMKB01; family CAZNLH01; genus CAYTWO01. Next base: position 6,300 of record CAYTWO010000005.1, on the reverse strand, counting down.
TCGGTCATGAAAAAAACCAAGGTATTGGTCTTGACTGGATACGGCATCAACTGCGACCACGAATCGGAGTATTGTTTCGAGAAAGCAGGCGCGGACGCGGATAGGGTCCATATCAACGAGCTCATAACAGGAGAGAAAAGCCTCGTGGACTACCACATCCTTTTCGTTCCCGGCGGATTTTCTTTCGGGGACAACATTGCATCGGGGAAGGTGCTAGCCAACAAGATACTGACACATCTCAATGACAGGCTCCAGGAATTCATTTCGGCCGGAAGGTTGGTCATGGGGATCTGCAACGGTTTTCAGGTATTGGTCAAGTTGGGGATCCTGCCAGGTTACTCAGGCATGGGGGGACAGGACGCGACGATAACCTTCAACGATTCCGGTCGTTTTGAGGACAGATGGGTCTACCTGAAAGTGGAGGAAGACTCTCCCTCGATATACACGCGGGGCTTGGACAGGCTATATCTTCCCGTGAGGCATGGAGAGGGAAAATTCTTCACTCATGATGATGGAGCTATCGAACGCATAGAGGCGGATCGACTGGTTGCCATGAGATATTCCAATGAAAATGGAAGAGAGGTCACCTACCCATGGAATCCGAACGGATCCCTGAACGATATTGCGGGGATCTGTGACCGGACAGGCCGTATCTTCGGCATGATGCCGCATCCGGAGGCATACAACCACAAGACTAATCACCCCAGGTGGACACGGGAGAAAGTTCCTGAAGAAGGGATGGGGCTGGCGATTTTCCGCAACGCCGTAATATTCGTTGAGGAGGAACTGTAGGGGGAAAATGTTGGGAATCTATTGATGTCCGCCTGCATCTCCTCCGTCGATCTGCTGGGCAAGGTAATTACTGTAGCCGATCTCTTCGATCAGGCTTAGCTGGGTCTCCAACCATTCAGCGTGCGTTTCCTCTTCGATCAGGAACCTTTCCAGTATCTCACGGGTCGTATTGTCACCTTCCTCCGTACAGATCCGGATTCCTTCATTGAGGTAGGGTATAGCCTCTCGTTCGAGGTTTAAATCGTTCCGGAGCTGTTCCTTGATGTCCTTCCCGACGTTGATGCTGTGATAGTCCGACATGTTTGGTGTCCCATCCAGGGAAAGCATCCTGTCCATGACCTCATCCGCGTGCTTCATTTCATCGATTGATTCCTGGTAAGCGACTTTAGCCAATTTATTGTAACCCCAGTGCTGCGCCATCTTGTAGTGGATAAAGTACTGGTTGATAGCGGTCAGCTCGTTCTTCAGTACTACAGACAGAACATCCAGAACTTTTTTATTCCCTTTCAATTGCGCCTCCTTTGAAAGTTTAATGACTCTTTTATCTTTACGGTTCTTATTCTATATGCAGCTTCATAAGTAGATGCGCATACAGAGCGTCAGAACAAAGCAGGCCAAGGCGCGACCAAGGCGAAGAGTGAGGCGTACTTTTGTGTACGTCGCAACGACGAGCCGCGTAGCAACGCGGGGATGCAAAGTTATGACGCTCTGTATAGATAGTCATTTGATGACAGGAATGCAAGGTGAGCGGTCTGTGAAAATCAGGAC
>CAYTWO010000005.1:0-4640 GCA_964442125.1 uncultured Gemmatimonadota bacterium | reverse complement strand
TAGATAGTCATTTGATGACAGGAATGCAAGGTGAGCGGTCTGTGAAAATCAGGACCACTAACTGTGGAACTCCAATATCTCCCGGTCCTGGACCTGGTAGTCTCTCGGGATCCGGATTCCCTCCTTGTCCTCGCCCCATATCCGGGCAAATGCCATGCTGCTGGCGATCTCCTTGTGGACCATGGCGGCTATGTCGTGTACCGTGCTCCCTTTCGGTGCGACATAAGGTCTGTCATAATCCGGTTTCTTTCCGGGAATCTTCGTGTAGATCCGGACGATATCGAGGAATTTGAATATTTCGATCTTGAGGAATTCGAGCGACTTTTTTTCGAGTGCGCTGATGAACAGCATGGGAACCGTGTCACCGTAAAGCTCACGGAGTATATCAGCGTTCTCGGGGCTGTTCGGGAGATCAAACTTGTTTCCCACGATGATTGTTTTCTTTACGATAAATCCCTTTTTGTCCTTCTTTACCCTGCCTGTCAAGAGGATTTTATTCTGTTCCAGTATCTCCCGACATGTTTCGATGTCTACCAGCGGTTTGTCTCCAATGTCGACAACGAGCATGGCAATGTCTGCCCGTCTGATGATGTCGAAGAGCCAGGGTTCGTTGTGTTCTTCTGACAGGGGCGGCGTGTCAATCAGTTGAAACTGGATATCCTCGAAGAACATCATCCCGGCGGTGGGAGACCATGTCGTGTAAGGGTAGTCCGCGACTTCAGTCGTAGCACGGGTCGTGGAGGCAACAATGGTCGATTTCCCGGAATTGGGCGCTCCTATCAGGGCAACCTGTCCGGCTCCCTCTTTATCGAACTGGTAGAGTGCTCCCTTCCTGGCGACCTTTTCTTTCTGTTTGACCCGGTTCTGGATCTTGGCGATCCGTTTTTTGATATCACCCTGGAGCTTTTCTGTCCCCTTGTGCTTGGGGATGATCGTCAGCATCTCCCGCAAAGCTTCGAGCTTATCCGAGGGATCCTTTGCCTCCCGATACCTCTTCTCGGCTTCAAGGTACTGAGGTGTTAGGTTTGCGGGCATGGTCTAATTCCTCTGTTCATTAACCGAAAGGATCTTGCTGATCTTCTCTGTAATAAGGCCAGCCAGAAATTCATTGCCATTGTCGGTCAGGTGGTATTTATCACGATCAATGTTAATCCCCTGAATACCACTGGAAATTACCTCCTCATCTGCATCAATAAAATGTGCTCCGCTCTCTGTGGCTACCCTTTCGATAAGACCATTGATACCGGTTCTGTATCGAGGATACAGGTCGTATTCACTGAACAGGGTGATCAGGATGGTGTTGATCTTCCTGTACTGTGAAATAGCGGCTATCGAACTGAGATTGTCATAAAACTGGCGGTGGATTTCATCTCTTAGCTCGTCTGATATAATAATACTTTTCATATGGTCTTTCTGACCCGATAGTGCATTGAATTTCCGATACGCCCTGTGAACAATGAGGGAAAGTGCCAGTGGTCTCGCAATCTTGTATGGGATCTGAAGGTTGTTGTAACTGATGAATTTCTGCCATGAATCCATGTTGAAGAATTGATGCTTTCCATAGAAGCTGTTTCTCTCAAAAGGCAGGTTATATGAGGAGAAAAAAAGATCGTTCCATCCCATGTAGCAGACGATGATGTCAGGCTCGAGGTCGATGACTTTGAGTTGAAGTTTTGCGAGGACCTGGTAAGAGGTGTAACCGGGATTACCAGCATTGATGACCGAGAATGTCCTAGAAGGGAATTTTGAATCTAATTTACCCTTTAAAATGGACGCAATAGTCGTTTCATCTCCACTGGCGCCAAAACCGAACGCGGAAGAGCCGCCCAATATAGCGACGCGAATTTCGTCTTTCTGCTTTGCTCCATATTCCTCATTCCCCCTGAATCCCATGGAATTTGTTGAATAGGTTGTCTTGATTCCAGGTAAATACTCGATTTCTTTATCTGGTATCATGTCAAAACCGAGTAACGGCACACGCTCGTATCCAAAATTTTGATACATGACCTCGGGGGAATGAAACCGAACAACAAGATAAATCCTGCAGATCACCTCCGCCAGCAAAAGGGTCAGGCACGACAATATGATTAAAAATCCTGAGTTTTTTATAAATCTCCTCAACATCTCTCTATCTACTGGTGACCTTTGTATGGTGATTATCTAGTGTTCCGGGACGAGACACAAGATTCGTTTCAACGAAATTACAATTGTCAATTGGATGTACATTGAGTTTTACAACCAAAAAGGTAACCTTTGATGTGAAATGTATGCAATAGACAAGTCATCGGGCATTTTGTGGATTTCACCTGCGGGTTGATCAAGGGTAAACACCCCTCTTACACCACCGCAAGAAGGGTGTTTACCCTGTTGGCCGTGTCTGGTATGTCTAATAGAAATATCTCGACACATCTAATTGATATATCCAAGATCCTTTAGCTCCTGACGCAACTCTGCGTCGAGTTCCCTCCCTCTTTCACTCACCCCGGCATGTTCAAAAGAAATCAGCCAGCCCTTCAGCCTCTTTTCCAATTCATCCGCTTCCGTTGATTTTTCAGCTATTAGATTTATGAGTTCCTCAGGGTCATCAAATAGATTATAAAATTCATGCCTTCCCGTCGAGCTCCATATGTATTTTAGCGAATCTGTCCTCAGGGATTTGAGTGCTCGATCATACTTCAAGATCTCTTTCCCCTCGGGATATTCCCTGAGGAAATTGGAAATGAGACTCTCAGGGGATTCAATCTCTGTAATGGCATACTCATGAGGACTCCTTTCCGCGCCAACGAGAGAAAATCCCTGGAAGTTCCCGTCCGGAATAGCATCCTCAAAACCCAAAAGTTCTATCAGGGTCGGGTAGATATCAATTGTTTGAACTATACCTCTGACCTCCGGCAATTTGGGTAATCCTTCAGGGACCTTGACGATTAGTGGGACACGAACCAACGGTTCGTACAGACTGGTTATATGACCAATCATACCATGTTCTCCAAGATGCTCACCATGATCAGATGTTATCACGACGATCATCTCATCTAAAAAAGAATCCTCCTCGAGAAATTGAAAAAGCTCCTCAATCCTCCGATCAAGGTAATAGAGATCACCATCATAGATATCACCGAAATCGATCCACTCTTCGAAGGTCAATGAGAGATAGCCCGTTAAGAGTGAACACAGGTTTCGCTGGTAAATATCTTTGACCGTTGGAGAATACTCCTCCCGGAGGAACATCTCATGATAGCTTTTGGGTGCATTGTTCCAGAGGTGACATTCCATTAGATTGACGAAGAGAAAGAATGGCTGATCCCGGCGATGTACATGGTTAAGCCATTCCATTGCCCACTGGTTCGTCCGGAGAGCCCCGCCATCGTTTTGCCCAAGAAATCTCTTCAGTAGCCAATCTAACCTATGAAATAACGTTGGATTCAAGACTTCATCCTTCCACATCTCTATAAAATACTCGAAGCCTTGGGCCAATCCATTCTCCCGATTAACGATAGGATTATTACTTATTCCAACCGTGACATATCCCTTCGATCCAAGAAATTCAGGAAGGGTTATAAATTGATCGTCCAGATATATATTCTTCAAAGTCGAGCCATGGGCTGAAGGATAAAGACCAGTAAAGATGGAGGCGTGGGATGGCATCGTCCAAGCCGCCGGGCTTATCGTTTCTGGGTAGAGTGTTGCATCTTCACTTAACAGCTTCAAAAACGGGGTGGTATCTCTTTCATAACCATAACAGGAAAACCTGTCAGCCCTGGCCGTGTCGAGGACTATCAACAGGATGCTGGGTTTGCTTCCCGGTGTTCTGGGCACGCTTGGGCTCGAGGTGTGAAACGTAATCCAGATTAAAAATACAAAACACAATCCTATAGCAAGGATCGCCGGCTTTTGCAGGCTTTTTCTTTGCCCGGTCGGCCTATCGACTTTGGGAAATGATCTGTGAATCCGTGCAGCGACAAAATAGATTGCCAAGCAAATAGCAGAGACGGCCAACAGGGAAAGGTAACCTGAAAATTCACCCATGATCATGGCCCTCCAACCGACATAAAAGTGCCCGATATTGATAAAGAAGAAAATGCCGGCAACCAATCCCACGAATTTACCAGTGCAGTTTATCTTGAGGAATCTGCGGAGAATGAATAAGAGGATCGGTATCAAGAGAGTCATCAAGAAGATAATCAGTTTCGGGCCAATAAAATTACGATAGATATAACTTGTTTCCTCGAGGAGAAAGAAGAGAAAAAAGTAGACGGGAAATAGTATTAACACTGAAAGGACCGAAGGAATGATAAAGGACGAGTTCTCACAGAGGAACCTGCCATAAATAATAAAGAGAAAACTGGCAGTTACCCCGATGCCTAAAAAGATAAACAAGTTTCTGAGTGTCGCTTCCAGGACTACATGGAAGCTGAAAATGGGGAAATTCAGATAGAGACGGATCCCCTCACAGAGAGAATAGACAAGACCGGCAAAAAACGAGTGTTTGACAATCAAGCCCAATCTTTCCAGTTGACTGCTGGTCATGATCCCTTTGTTCCTTATGTAACCTAATTTGAGCGATTCTCTCACTCGAACTGCACGAATCTCTTGCGCGCTAAGACTTTTCAAAAAGCCTCGACATACCCTCTGGGTATGCC